>NZ_JCAKNA010000002.1:0-191930 GCF_059515885.1 Acinetobacter sp. FY683
GGCTTTGTTGCACAAACCTAGCATGGAAGGCTTATTCAGCAATATAATTTCAAAATGAATAAACCTGCCCCTAAAATCTATCGTACAACCAATTGGTCATCCTATAATCGAGCCTTAATCAACCGGGGTAATATTTCCATTTGGTTTGATCCAAAGACCCAGTGGTATGCACAATCACAAGGCAAGCAAGGTCGAAATCAGACCTACTCCGATACAGCGATTCAATGCTGCTTAATGATCAAATCTCTATTTCGACTCTCTTTACGTATGGTCACAGGTTTTGTTCAAAGTCTGATTAAACTCTCTGGATTAGATTGGACAGCGCCGGATTACACTACGCTTTGCAGAAGACAAAAACATATTGATATTGCGATTAGCTATGAAAAAAGTAGTGATGGTCTGCATCTACTCGTAGACTCTACTGGTTTGAAGTTTCTAGGTGAAGGTGAATGGAAATGCAAGAAACATGGGGCTGAATATCGTCGTCAATGGCGTAAGCTGCATATTGCTATAGATGCTAAAACTCTTCAAATACGTGCTGTACAGCTCACTACAAATGATGTTGGTGATTCTCAAGTACTTGAAGATTTACTTTCTCAAATTCCCTTGGATGAGAAAATTGATTCTGTTTATACAGATGGTGCTTATGACACAAAGCATTGCCGACAAGTCATTTTAGATCGAGATGCACATGCGATCATTCCACCGAGGAAAAATGCAAAGCCTTGGAAAGATCAGCAAGCGAGGTCTATCGAGCGGAACGAGTTATTAAAGACAGTCAAACGTCTAGGTAGATCGCTTTGGAAAAAGTGGTCTGGTTATCACCGTCGGAGTTTGGTTGAAACGAAGATGCATTGCATCAAATTATTAGGCGATAAATTAACAGCAAGGAGTTTTCCTAGTCAGGTGAATGAGATCCACGCACGCATGGCAGTCTTGAATAAATTCACAGAATTAGGTCGTCCTCATACCCAAGTTGTCTCTTAAATTTGGCTCACCTAGGGGAGCTCAGCCTTTCAAGCCTTTATGCAACAAAGCCATTTCCTAAACAATGTGAATATGCGACTCCAATATTAAGACACTGCCAATTAAAATAAGTATCAAATAGAGTCAATTCATATATTAATTGCTCACTGATTTCACTGATTTCACTGATTTCACTGATTTCACTGATTTCACTGATTTCACTGATTTTCAGCCTACTTCCATTCCATCTTGGTTTTAATTCTTTTATTAATGCATCTTCTAAACCAGCTGCCAAATTAAGTTTAAATCCACCATAATTCATCAATCCAAAATCTTCAAATAGCCAAATTTCAATTACTTTCCCCAATTTAAGCAATTTACTTAGTTCTAAATTATTTCTAATGTTTGTCGTTTGAGTACGACCTGGCTTGAGATAACCCTTAAACCTATTATCCAAATTTTGTGTAGTTTTACCGATATACAGCAATTCATTATTTTCTATAAATGCATAAAGTATATTTTCAACACTAGATAAATAATTTAATTTATATATCAACTCATCACTATCCCCAATATTCCAAAATCCTACATTTTTAAAACCTACATCGATAAGCTTTTGTTTGATATTCATACTTTCCTTTTATTTTCTAATATTAATAATCATTCAACGGTCTGTTAATAACAGTATTTTGTTTTTACATAATATCCAGAAGTATAACTCTTATGATATGTATATCTTTTGTCTAATAAAAACCCGCCATTAGGCGGGTTTAATTTAAATCAATTCAGTCTTATAAACGAACTAACTCAACAATCTTTTCAGCAAGTTCTTCAACAGCATCTACAGTAAAGCTTACATCCGTACCTTCCGCTACAGTTGTAATTATCGCAACACCCGTTTCACGTAAAAGTGCAACTTGAGTAGCGTCTAAACCAGCTTTCGCAATAGCAACTACACCTTGTTGAAGCAACAAATTCTCAAGCACTTGAGCATTTGCTAATGCAGCTTCAGAAACAGTAATAGACGCAGGCTTTTGACCTAAACGAGCAGCACGTGCTTCCGCAGTGACAGGGTTTGTATGAGCAGTCCATTCAACAGACTCTTCCACCATACCTGCACCAATCGTCACATTATTTAAACGATCAATGAAAATAAATGAACCTGTATAACGACTGTCTTGATAACGGTCAAATACAACAGGTGCATCAAACTCAACAGTAACATTCGCAATAGAGTTAAGCTCTAAGCTTTCTACTTTCGCCTTTTCAAGCGTGTTTACATTTGTACGGAAATTAATTGCCGTCACTTTCGCAGGGACAGTTTGCGTACCCACTTTCAAGTTATACAATTTACCAATTACAAGCGGTTGATCTGCCATCCAAACGACAGTTGCATTCACAGAACGTGAAATAAATGGCTCAGCCTGATCTGCACGAACTAAAACATTACCACGTGAAATATCAATTTCATCATTTAATGTAAGCGTAACAGCCTGACCTGCAACAGCACGCTCAAGGTTGCCATCGAAAGTTACAATTTCTTTTACAGTTGAAGATTTACCCGATGGTAAAGCAACAATCTTATCGCCAACAGACACATCACCTAGCGCAACAGTACCGCAGAAACCACGGAAGTCTAAGTTAGGACGGTTTACATATTGAACTGGAAAACGGAAATCTTGCTTCGCAGATGTACGGTTAATTTCAACAGATTCTAAAGAACCCATTAAAGTTTCACCTGTATACCAAGGCGTATTTGCAGATTTGTTTACCACGTTATCGCCATTCAACGCAGAAATAGGCGTAAAGATGATATTTGCAGGTTTACGGTCACCTAACTGTGCAACAAAGGCAGCATATTCCGCTTGAATTTCATTGAAACGAGTTTCAGAAAATTCAACCAAATCCATTTTATTGATTGCAACAATAATGTTCTTAATGCCTAACAAGCTTGCAATAAATGTATGACGGCGTGTTTGTGTTTGAACACCATAACGCGCATCAATTAAGATAATCGCAAGGTCACAAGTAGATGCACCTGTCGCCATGTTACGTGTGTATTGTTCGTGCCCAGGAGTATCGGCAATAATGAACTTACGCTTTTCTGTAGAGAAATAACGGTAAGCAACATCAATCGTAATACCTTGTTCACGCTCAGCTTGTAAACCATCTACAAGTAAAGCCAAATCAGGTGCATCACCTGTTGTGCCTACTTTTTTAGAGTCACGCGTAACTGCTTGCAATTGATCTTCATAAATCAATTTTGAATCGTAAAGTAAACGTCCAATTAAAGTCGATTTACCATCATCTACGTTACCGCAAGTTAAAAAACGCAATAAGTCTTTATTTTCGTGTTGTTTTAAATAACCCAAGATATCTTGGCTAATTAATTCTGATTGATGAGACATTGCTCAAACTCCACATATTCTTTTGAAATCGGTTTTTAATCCCCCTGTATCCCCTTTTAATAAAGGGGGAAATCTCCTCTCTTTTTTAAAGAGAGGTTGGGAGAGATTCTAGAAGTAACCCTCTTGTTTCTTCTTCTCCATTGAGCCTGCTTCATCATGGTCAATCATACGACCTTGACGTTCAGAACTTGTTGCCAAAAGCATTTCCTGAATAATTTCAGGCAATGTGTCAGCTTCAGACTCAACAGCACCAGTAAGTGGGTAACAACCCAACGTACGGAAACGTACCGATTTCATTTGTGGAACTTCACCTTCTTTTAAAGGCATACGTTCATCATCAACCATAATCAGTGTACCACTACGTTCAACCACAGGACGTTCTGCAGCTAAATAAAGCGGTACTAATGGAATACTTTCCAAGTAAATGTATTGCCAAATATCAAGCTCAGTCCAGTTTGACAATGGGAACACACGAATACTTTCGCCTTTGTTCACTTTACCGTTATAAAGATTCCAAAGTTCAGGACGTTGGTTTTTAGGATCCCAACGATGTTTAGAATCACGGAATGAATAAACACGTTCTTTTGCACGTGATTTTTCTTCATCACGACGTGCGCCACCAAAAGCAGCATCAAAACCGTATTTATCAAGTGCTTGTTTTAAGCCTTGAGTTTTCATGATGTCTGTATATTTAGAGCTACCGTGGTCGAATGGGTTGATGCCTGCATCTTTCCCTTCTTTGTTTTGATGCACGATCAAATCAAAACCATGTTTTTTTGCCATGTTGTCACGGAAAGTAATCATGTCTTTGAACTTCCAACCTGTGTCTACATGCAGTAGCGGGAATGGAAGTTTTGCAGGATAGAATGCTTTCAGGGCTAAATGCAGCATGACTGCTGAATCTTTACCAATTGAGTAAAGCATAACTGGGTTTTCAAACTCAGCAGCTACTTCACGGATAATATGAATACTCTCAGCTTCAAGCTGTTTTAGATGAGTAAGTCTTTCCTCATTTAACGACATGGACAACACCAGCTTAGAAAAACGTGTACTTATGACACATATGAAATTTTATATTCATTATAGTGATTTAGTTATCCAAGCTATTGCTTGTTTTATGATATTAATATTCGAATTCATCATATAAAGCTTTATTGATATTGCTTATAAAATATAATTAATCAGATAGCTAAACTTAATTTATTTAAACTCAAATGCCTGATTTTTTGATCATATATTTAGAGCCAATTCAGACCCTTTTATTCTTAAAAACTCTTATTAATTGCTTCTATTTCTAGCTAAACATGCTTAAATTAAGTAAGTTTCATACAAGACTTATATTTATGCCGTATAGCCACTTTGACCTTGAATCATTAAAAAATCAACTAGAACAAGCAATGCTTGCAGGCTATATATATCAGCATCAACAACACATGTTGGTTTTACAAGAAGCATTAACGGAAGATGGTTCTGCATTGAATAACTTTGTTCAGCATGAACATACAACAGACCAAATTGGCATGCAATTTGGCTTACGACTTTCGGATAATCAGTGGCAATTTGTGATTGGTATTACGCATAGTAATCAGAATAAAAATTACGAAATTGGCGCAGGCAATTTAAAGGGAGATGAACGTGCCTTTAACTTACTTTATGCTTTTTATAATTTCCCTAAAGCTTTTTATACGGTAAGCATGCCTTTAGCATGCAATAGCCAACAGCTTTCAGAAGCAATTGAACAGCAACTTTTTCAGCAAGAAACCTTATCATTTCTTAATAGTGCAATCAAAATTAACCCAATGGGACAACACGTTGCTTGGATGAAAAACTTTATTATGCAACAAGCATTAGATATGAAAGTACGTATTCAAACTACTCTTTTATAATGACTACACTGTATAAACTAAAATATAGATAAAATTTATTTCAAAAAAAACCCGCACTAGGCGGGTTTTTTACTCTTCACAACTTATGCATTTTTATGACGCATATGTGGGAACAAAATTACATCGCGGATACTTGGTGCATTAGCAAATAACATCACTAAACGATCAATACCAATACCTTGACCTGCTGTAGGAGGTAAACCGTATTCTAAAGCTTCAACAAAGTCTGCATCATAATGCATTGCTTCATCATCACCTGCATCTTTTTCAGCAACTTGCGCTTGGAAACGCTCTGCTTGGTCGATTGGGTCATTTAACTCAGAGAAACCATTTGCAAGTTCACGACCACCAATGAAGAATTCAAAGCGGTCTGTAATATGCGGGTTGTCATCGTTACGACGAGCCAATGGAGAAGTTTCCGCTGGATATTCTGTAATGAATGTCGGTTGACGAAGCTGAGTTTCAACAGTTTCTTCAAATACGATTGTTTGAAGTTTACCTAAACCAAAACCAGGCTTCACTTGTTCTTTCAATTCATTCTTAACGAAATCAGCAAGGAAATCACGATCTGCCACATTTTCAGGTGTGAATTGTGGGTTGTGCTCAAGAATTGCATCAAACATTGAAATTTTCTTGAATGGACCTTTGAAGCTATACACTTCTTCGCCATAAGGAACATCTGTAGAACCTAAAATGTCGATTGCTAATTTTTCTAGCATTTTTTCAGTCAATTCCATCAAGTCTTTATAATCTGCATAAGCTTGATAGAATTCGATCATTGTAAATTCTGGGTTATGACGTGTCGATACACCTTCATTACGGAAGTTACGGTTAATTTCAAACACACGTTCAAAACCACCAACAACCAAGCGTTTTAAGTAAAGCTCAGGTGCAATACGTAAGAACAATGGCATATCTAAAGCATTATGATGTGTTTCAAATGGACGCGCAGATGCACCACCTGGAATGACATGCATCATTGGAGTTTCAACTTCCATGAAGCGTTCATTGGTTAAATATGCACGAATACCTGAAACTACTTTTGCACGAATTTCAAATGTTTTGCGTGTTTCTTCGTTTACGATTAAGTCCAAATAACGCTTACGGTATTTAACTTCTGTATCTGTTAAACCGTGAAACTTATCTGGAAGTGGGCGCAATGATTTAGTTAATAATTCGAAATGTTCGATATGTACGTATAAATCGCCTTTACCAGAACGACCTACATAACCTTGAACTGCAATAATATCACCAAGGTCTAAACCTTTGATTGTTTCCAATACTTCAGGTGCAAGCTCTTTACGTGCAACATATAACTGGATACGACCTGTCATATCTTGAATAACCATGAATGAACCACGGTTTAACATCACACGACCTGCTACAGACACGTAAACTTTTTCACCCGCTTCAATATCTTCTTTCGATACTTCTGCAAATTGGTCTTGTAAATCTTGTGCGTAATGTTCACGTTTAAACGTATTTGGCCAAGGGCTAACACCCGTTTCTTTTGCTTGTTCTTGGATTTGCTTTAACTTGGCATGACGCTGTGCAATTAAATCGTTTTCGGAAATAGTTTGTTCAGAAGTCGATTGAGCGTTATTTTGCGTCATCTCTGCCTCGTAGATTAGATAAGAAATAGAAGTGGCATAGCATAGCAGATTTACGAGATAATGAGCAGAGGGAAATACTGCAGATTTATAAAAATCTAGTAGATACAACAAAAAAATTAGCTAGAAGTAATTTTATCATTCAGTTGTACACAAACAAATATCCGTTTTACGACATTAAATTAGCTGACAACTTAGACTAAAGGCTGAAAAATGAATACAACATAGACCAATATCTAACTGTTTTAAATACCCATATTGATTAACATTATTCTTAACCCTTTGTTGAAAAATCAAATTTTAATATTTTTGTTTTGTGAATAAAAAATAATGACGACCTATCTTTCTAAAATTTTGTTTTTCCATGGCTTGGACTCTTCAAGAGATTCAACAAAATTTCATGCAATTGATGCAGAGCAAAAATACTGTATTAATGTCGATTATCGAAATTTAAATTTTGAAACTGTTGCTCAGTTTTATCACGACATTATTGAAAAAATTAAACCTAATATTATTGTGGGTCATAGTTTAGGTGGTTATTGGGCTTTATTAATGTCATTTAAATACCAAATTCCATGCGTCATTGCTAACCCAAGTCTAAAACCAAATTTTCGTGATGATTACCCCCCTATTTCTGACAATATTTTGAATCATGACATTCAACAAATGGCGTATATTGAATTGGGTGATGAAGTTCTTGATATGCATGCAACGAAAGAGTTTTTAGAAAACTATATGCAAATCCAAAGTATTGAAGGCGGACACCATCGCCTCGCACAACCTGAACAAATAAATGATTTAATTTTAGAAATAGAAAAAACATTTAAATAAAAGAATCACAATAAAAAAAAGCCACAATGTATGTGGCTTTTTTAGTCAGAATAAATTAAAAAATTTATGCTGCTTCAGTTTCAGGCTTAGATTTATCATCTAAAACAGTCCAAATATCTAAACCTAAATCACCATGTAAATCTGGTAAATCTAAGAAAATACTTGCACCTAAAACATTATGATTACATTTTTCAGCAAGTTGTTTTACTGCTTTTAAAGTACCGCCAGTTGCAAGTACATCATCTACAATAATCACTTTTTGGCTTTCAATTTCAGCTGACATTTCTAAACGGTCTAAACCATACTCTAAGCTGTAACCCACACCAACTACAGGAGGTGGCAATTTACCTGCCTTACGAACCAAAATTAGCCCTTTACCTGTACGCTGTGCAAGTAAGCTTGCAAGCACAAAGCCACGAGCCTCTACGGCAATAAAACTTTCAACTTCTTCAAGTTGTTTTGCTGGAATACTCGCAATAAGTGCATCAGTCAAAAGACTAATGTTATTCATAAATAATGGCGTAAGATCAAAGAAACAAATACCTGGTTTTGGAAAATCTTGGACCGTACGAATGTGTGACCACAAAGTTGTAGACTGATTACTCATGGGAGATATTTAAAAAAAAATGAAGGGATAGTTGAATTTTACAGCTTATTTTAACTAAGGGCTAGCAAATTAGAGCTGTATTAATAATATACAAACACACAATAAATAGCTAAACATTTGTTTTTATTACTTTATTTTTTATATAAATATTAAATATAGATTAATCTAATTATAAAATACTTATTTTTCTCACAAAAATCTGTTCAACTTAAGTCTTAATTTGCGAATAATGCTCTATGTAAAACAATATGTTTCACTCACATACAAAATATATTATTCAATTCAGCTTCGTACTTAAGTACTCGATAATTTATGACAAGTTTTGCTCATTAACCACATTCATTTTAACAAATGCTCAATTAAAGAAAGATATTTACTTTACTTTATACATATAACTGCGTAAAAATTTACGTATATATGCACGCAGACCGTCATATAAATAGTATCTTGCCTTTTATAAGGATTTTCACTGATCCTCGTTAGATCGGTTTTGGAGAGTCAAATGAAGAAATATCAATGCATCGTATGTGGATGGATTTATGACGAAGCAGAAGGTTGCCCTCAAGACGGTATCGTTGCTGGTACTAAATGGGAAGATATTCCAGATGATTGGACGTGCCCTGACTGTGGCGTGTCTAAAGCAGATTTTGAAATGATTGAAATCTAAGTATCTGCATAAAAGACCAGAATCTGGTCTTTTTTATGCACTATTCCTTTTAACGTGGAGATTGTTATGCATCCTATCGTCATCATTGGTTCAGGCATGGCGGGTTATACCGTAGCTCGTGAGTTCCGTAAACTAAATACAGAACAAGAACTTGTTATGATTTGTGCCGATGACGCAGTAAATTATGCAAAACCAACGCTTTCAAACGCACTAGTAGGTAAAAAAGCACCTGAGCAAATTGCTTTAGGCGATGCAGAAAAAATGAGTGCTCAACTCAATATGCGCATTGAAAAAAATACGTGGGTAAAAAGCATAGATGCAGAGAATCACATTTTAAGCTTAGAAAAAGATGGCGTTGAATCTACATTAACTTATGCAAAACTTGTTTTAGCCATTGGTGCAAATCCTATTCGCTTAGCCATTGCAGGTGATGCAAGTGATGACATTCATGTCGTAAATAATTTAAGTGATTACACCGAGTTCCGTAAGCAAATTGATCAAAATCACGATAAACGTGTTGTCATTTTAGGTGCAGGTTTAATTGGTTGTGAGTTTGCCAATGACTTACAAAATACTGGACACAAAGTAACGGTTGTAGATTTAGCAACTCAACCACTCTGCCGCTTATTACCTGCACATGTCGCATCTGCTTTTAAACAAGGTTTAGAAGATACTGGTGTACATTTTGTATTAGGCACAACAGTTGAAAAAATTTCCAAAGCAGAAAACAACAGTTATGTTGTGACTTTAGCAAATGGACAATCTTTTGTTGCCGACGCTGTTCTTTCTGCAATTGGTTTACAACCCAATACAGCACTTGCTAAAGCTGCAGATATTACAACTGCACGTGGCGTAGTAACAAATAGCTCACTTGAAACAAATCAAGTAGATGTTTATGCCGTAGGTGACTGTGCAGAAGTAAACGGTACTTTACTGCCTTATGTTATGCCAATTATGCAACAAGCACGTGCTCTTGCTAAAACACTCAATGGTACACATACCGCTGTTCACTACCCTGCAATGCCTGTTGCAGTCAAAACACCTGCCGCACCACTTACTGTTTTAGCAGTTCCAAATGAGCTAGAAGTGACTTGGCAAACAGAAGAGTTAGATGATGGTATGATTGCAAAAGCCTTCGATTCATCGGAAACTTTACGTGGTTTTGTATTATTAGGTGCTACAGCTGGTAAACAACGTTTAACATTAACTAAACTTGTTCCAGACTTGATTCCTGCATCTGTTTAAGGTTTAAATGGCAAAGATGCCTACAAGCATCTTTGTTAGGAAAATAAAAATGAATAGTGCCCTAAAATTTCAGGACTCCCCTTACACCTCTTTTATGTCTGAAACTAAAGTAAATTTAGCCAATGGCATAGAACTTCATGTTGAAGTGGGTGGAAAAAAAGAAGATCCTGCTATTTTGCTTATTATGGGCTTAGGTGCACAATTACTATTTTGGCCTGATTTTTTTTGTAAATCACTTATTGATCAAGGCTTTCGTGTAATACGTTATGATAACCGAGATATAGGATTATCAAGTAAAATACGAAACAACGGACCAAAACTAAATACCATAAAAATGATGGGTCGCTTTTCTGTTGGCTTACAGAATCAAGGTGCACCGTACAGCTTATATGATATGGCTGAAGATGCAGCTTTATTAATTGATCAACTCGGTCTAGAAAAAGCACATATAATTGGCGCTTCTATGGGAGGAATGATTGCACAGATTCTTGCATCAAATTACCCTGAAAAAGTCCAAAGTCTAGGCTTACTCTTTACCAGTAACAATAAACCATTTTTACCTTTGCCTTATCCAAAACAACTATTTAGTTTAATTGGAAAACCAGAGTCTACAGATGAAAATGGTATTATTGATCATAGTATGCAATTACTCAAAACTATTGGATCACCAGGTTTTGTAAATCAACTTGAAGCAATGCAAACAGCTAAAAAACTATATCATCGGAGTTATTATCCTACGGGTGTACTTCAACAGTTTTTAGCAATATTATGTACAGGATCATTGTTACATTTAGATAAGCAGATTCAAAAACCAACCTTAGTCGTGCATGGTTCTTGTGATCGCTTATTACCTCCTGGACATGGTAAGGCTGTTGCAAAAGCAATACCTGGGGCTAAGTTTGAATTAATTGAAGGAATGGGGCATGATGTCCCTCCGCACTTTATTCCATATCTTAGCGGATTATTTGTACATCACTTTAAATCGAAAAATTAGGACACTATGGCTGCATTACCATCCCTAAGACAGCTATCATATCTAGTTACGCTGTCTGAAACGTTGCACTTCACAGAAGCCGCGCGCCGTTCATTTGTGACCCAATCGACTTTGTCGGGCGGTATCATGGAATTAGAACGATTATTGGGTGGCGTACTCGTTGAACGTGATCGCCAAAACGTACGTTTAACCCCTTTGGGTGAACAAGTCGTTGCTCGAGCCCGTGTTCTATTGGCTGATGCACAAGACCTAATGCGTTTAAGTCGTGAAATGAGTGAACCACTGACAGGTGATTTACACCTTGGCGTGATTCCAACAATTGCTCCATTTATTTTGGCGCAACTGTTAGATGAAGTGCATAAGCAACTTCCTAAAATTCAACTTCATTTTCACGAAGCACAAAGCGAAAAAATTGTTGAGAGATTAGAGTATGGCAGCCTAGATATGGTTGTTCTTGCTCTACCTTTTGATACGCGTAGCTTAAAAGTTGCAGAAATTACTCGTGAAAACTTATGTTTGGTTTACCATAAGTCAGACCAAAATGCGGCAAATGCAAAAACTTTAGATCAGCTTGATTTATCTCGCTTGATGTTGCTTGAAGAAGGTCATTGCTTACGTGATCATGCCTTAAGTGCCTGCCCAATTGGCGAACGTAAAAATGATCATCGTTTAAAAGCAAGTTCTCTTCCAACACTTGTAGAGATGATTTCTGCAAATCTTGGCTTTACCCTACTTCCTGAAATTGCAATTCACACCAATATGGTGAAAGCAAATCCAGATTTAGTTGTTAAACCTATCGATGCTGCACCTAGCCGTACTTTAGCGTTAGTCACACGTAAGAGCACACCACTACAAAGTGAGTTCGATGTTCTACTTCAAATTTTGCAAAAAATTACGCAAAACCAGCAGTAATTTAGCAAATAAAAAAGGAGTCATTTATGACTCCTTTTTTTATTTTGAGCTTGTGATTATTTAATAGTGGCTAACAATAAACGCTGTGCATTGTGTAATGCACCACCGTCCTCAACGCTAGCACGTAGCCAAGTACCATCACTTTGTAATAGCCACGCTTGTTGATTATCTTTTAAGTATGTTAATAAACCTTGCTGATAAATACGTTTCTTCAATACTGAATCGACAATAGGAAAACATGCTTCAACACGATTGAATAAGTTACGATCCATCCAGTCCGCACTTGAACAGTAAATACGAGCATCACCATTATTGCTAAAGTAATAAACACGAGTATGTTCTAAAAAGCGCCCAACAATTGAACGAACACGAATATTTTCAGACAAGCCTGGCAAACCAGGACGCAAACAACAAATTGAACGAATAATTAAATCAATTTGCACGCCCGCTTGTGATGCTTCATACAATTTATTAATCAGCTGTACTTCTGTTAAGGCATTTACTTTCACAATAATTTGTGCGGGTTTTCCTGCTTTTGCATTCGCAATTTCATCATCAATAAAATTAAGCAACTGAGCATGAAGCGTAAATGGTGCATGCAATAACTTTTTCAGCTTTGCCATTTTTCCCATTCCAGTGAGTTCTTGGAATACACGATGCACATCTTCGCAAAGCTCTTTATCTGTAGTGAGTAAGCCGTAGTCTGTATAAATACGTGCATTACCTGCGTGATAATTACCCGTTCCTAAGTGAACATAACGTACGAGCTTATTATTTTCACGGCGTACAACTAAAATCATTTTGGCATGTGTTTTATAGCCCACAATACCGTAAACAACCACTGCACCTGCTTCTTGCAATACATTTGCAACTTCAATATTCGACTCTTCATCAAAACGTGCTCGAAGCTCAATAACGGCTGTAACTTCTTTACCATTTCGAGCAGCTTCTGCAAGTACTTGTACAATTTCAGAATCTGGACCACTACGATATAAAGTTTGCTTAATTGCTAAAACTTGAGGATCACGTGCAGCTTCTCGAAGCAAGTTAATGACTGGTGCAAAAGATTCAAATGGATGATGTAGCAAAATATCTTGCTTTTGCATTGCACTAAAAATATTCTCAGATTTTTTGAGTACTTTTGGAATAATTGGCGTATGTGAATCGTAACGTAAATGTGGACGCTTAAAGTTCGTTAATAAACGTGCAAGATTCACAGGTCCATGAACTTTATAAAGTTGGGACTCATGTAAATCAAACTCATCTAATAAATATTCATAAATATTCTTTGGACAGTTTTGTGTAACTTCTAAACGTACTGCACGACCAAAGCGGCGCGAGTTTAACTCACCCTTTAATGCTTTAGCTAAATCTTCAACATCTTCATTCAGTGCTAAATCTGCATTACGTGTTACACGGAACTGATAGCAACCCGTTGCTGTCATACCAGGGAATAAATCTGAAACATGCTCATGAATAATCGCAGACAGCATGACATGATGTTCTTTACCATCTGTAAGTTCATCAGGTAAACGTACAACGCGTGGCAATGAACGTGGGGCTGGAACAACGGCTAAATCAATCTGACGACCAAAAGCATCTTTCCCCTCTAAAGTCACAATAAAATTCAGTGACTTATTCACTAATCGTGGAAATGGATGTGCAGGATCTAAGCTAATCGGTGTTAATACAGGAGCGACTTGTTCTTGGAAGTATTTTTTCACCCATGCAGATTGTGCAGGTGTTAATTCTCCACGGCGTAAGAAACAGATATCTTCTTCACGTAATTTAGGTAAAATTTCTTCATTTAAAATGCGATATTGGCGCTCAATGGCTTCATGTGCAGTTTTAGAAATTTGTTCTAGAACCTGTTTAGGCGTCAAACCATCTGGACTGTGGCTTTCATTACCTAAATCTAGTTGCTCCATCATTCCTGCAACACGAATTTCAAAAAATTCATCTAAGTTACGAGAAAAAATCAGCAAGAAATTCATGCGTTCAAGTAAGGGATGAAGCGGATCTACAGCTTGTTCCAACACACGCAAATGAAAATCTAGAATAGACAATTCACGATTGATATAGCGATCATTGTATGCATATTCAATTTGTGGAGCTTGCACAGGAATTTCACTTATAGCCGTATTCATAAATCACCATCATTATTTTAAAGTCTATCCATATCTACAAGTATGCTTCAAAATTGTGACAATTTCATAAAAAAAGCCCAATTTTATTGGACTTTTTGTTTACCGATTACAAGATATACACATTACGGAATTTGGCTATAACGCATATACTTTTGAATCATTCGCTTACGATACTTTAATTTACTGTCATGACGTCTGTCTTGAAAATACTTTGGATTTGGCAATATGGCTGCCAAAAATATCGCTTGTTCACGCGTTAAACTTTTTGATGATTTACCAAAATAATGCTGAGTTGCTGCTTCAATACCATAAATATTTTCACCAAACTCAACAGAGTTTAAATATACCTCTAAAATACGTTCTTTTGACCACATACGCTCCATCATCCATGTAATGACAGCTTCTTGCCCTTTTCGAACAAATGATCTTTTATTATATAAAAATAAATTTTTAGCCAATTGCTGTGAAATTGTTGAGCCTCCCGCAACTAATTTCCCTTTATCTTTATTACGTTCTAAAGCAACTTTCATTCCATCCCAGTCAAAACCGTTATGGCTCATAAATTTTCCATCTTCAGCAGCAACAACAGCATGTTTTAAATAATCACTGATTTGGTCATAGTCACGCCATTCATGCTGAATAGGCTTAGACATATCTGACAAATAGTCAATTCGCATAAACATGGTTGTATTTACAGGATGCGTACGCCACCAAGCTAGACTTGCAAAAATCCACAATTGAACAATGAGTACTAAACTTACAAGTATCATTAATATACGCAGAATAAAGGCTTTCACGTTAGAACCATACCCCTGTCTAATTTTTTCGTGCTATCTTAAGATGTCATAAGCTTATTTTAAACAGCTTAATTATCATTTTTATCATAATGAATCATATCCCAAAAATCACATGACAAACCAAAATCCACCAATTATTCATGCAAAACTTGATATTCACCTTTGGTGGGCTACGGCGCTGATTATTGCCATAAATGTCGCGTTATTTGCTTGGCAAGTAATAGCGGGTATGGATATTTCAAACCCAAGCTCTGCCGATGCCATTCGTTGGGGTGCAGATTATGCTCCTTTAACCTTTTTAGCTGAACCATTCCGTCTATTTAGTAGCATGTTTTTCCACTTTGGGCTTATTCATCTCATGCTCAATATGTGGGCTTTATATATTTTTGGCAGTATTGTGGAACAGCTTTATGGGCGCTGGTATTTTTTAGGACTGTACTTATTAGCAGGGCTTTCGGGTAGTTTATTAAGTGGTTATATCTCTATTCAAGAGAGTTACACACTTCTAAACTCAAATACAATGATTCCTGAGTTATTACCACGTGTTGGTGCAGGTGCTTCAGGTGCGGTGATGGGTTTAGGTGGATCATTAACTTTACTGGCTATACTGCCCCCGCTACCTCGTCAAAAATTCATTTTAGATAAAAAAACACTGATCATTGTCATGGCAATTAACTTAAGCATGGGCTTTATGATTTCAGGTATCAATAATGCTGCCCATATTGGCGGTATGCTTATGGGAGCATTTTTGACACTTATTTGGTATGTTGCTCAAAAATTCCAAAACAAGCTATTTATATGGTTCGGCATCATCACAGGTAGCATTATTTGCTACCTTGTTTATGAGTATTGTTTAACTCAAATTGAATATGTTTTACCGCTTTGGCAAGCGTTATTAGCACATTTAACCAACTAAACCATCAACATAAAAAATAAATAGAAGATGAATCTTTACTGATTCATCTCTCTTAAACTTTGTAATGGTGGTATTTCAGACAAATAACTTAATCTATAACGCCCAATCAATGCACAAATCAAAGTCATACTGACAGGTAAAATGAACCAAATTTCCCAATGCATTTGCATCATTAAATCCATTTTATAGCTTGCAATTGCACTAATCACTTCTGCGAATAAACATGCAACAATACCTGCAACAAAGCCCATAAATCCAATTTCAAAAGTCATCATTTGCTTAAGTTTTTGCTTAGACCCACCAAAAGAACGCAACAATGCTACTTCACGCTTTCGCTCTTCCATCAACAAATTCAAACATGCAACAAGCACTAAAATACCTGAAATACTCACCAATATAGCAAGTAAACTTATAATTTGAACAAGCACGCTCACAATACGTTTTACTTCATCTAAAATCAGGCTGATATCAATAAATACGGTATTGGAAAATTGCTGAATAAGTGCAATGAGCTTCGGTTTATCTTGTTCTGGTACATAAAAACTTCCCAAATAGCTTCCTGCATTTTCATCCATCGTTTTAGGTGAAAATATAAAGAAAAAGTTTGGACTAAAGCTTTCCCATTCCACAGATCTTAAATTCACGACCTTAGCCTCTAAAACCCCTTCAGGTAAGCTAAATGTTAATTTATCACCAAGATGAATACCCAGTTCGTTTGCTGTTTTAGCTTCTACAGATACTTCATTTTTAGCAGTAAAATTTGCACTTCCTGCCACAATATTATTGTCTTTTGGATACTGCTCAGATTGCGTTAAATTCAGTTCACGACGCAACGAATTATTTTGTTTTACTAATTCTTGTGCAAAAGGTTGATCATTTTTCGCAATCAATCTTCCACGAATATTGGGATATAAAGGTGTACTTTTCCATTGATTAGTATCTAACTGATTTTTCAGTTCGGGCATATCAAAAGGAGGTAAACCATATACAAATTGGTTTGGTGTACCCTCTGGCAGTTGCTGTTGCCAACGATCGAGCAAATCTGTTCTTAATACCGCAAGTACCGTAATTAAACTTAGCCCTAAAGCCAAAGCTGTAATTTGAAATGCCGATTGATATGGCACACGTACATAAGCAGAAATCTTCCACTTCAAAGTTTGAATGAACTTTAAGACACCCCAAATACATGCATATAAAACAGCACAAAGTACAATAATTGCGCCAATTACCCACAAGGTTAATATAAGATTTTCAGTTAATACCACACTAAAAACAATTAAACCTAAAGTACCTGTGAGCAACATCCAAAGCATAGATTTCACAGATTTTTCTTGTTGGCGTATCACACGAATAGGTGGTGTATTGAGTAATTGCATCAAACTTGGAACAACAAAACCCAATAACACAACAGCACTTGTTAGCATTGCAATAGGTAAAGGGCCTAGCAACATATCTAGTGCTGAAAATTGCAATTCAATATGCGGAATAAGCTGCAACATTAGTTGCAATAAACCATAGCCAAGTGCCAAACCAACAATACTTCCAATAACAATTGAAATAACAATAACAACGGCAAGTAAACTTAAATATGCCGTTAAAATTTGCTTTTTGGTAGAACCAATACAACGTAACAAAGCAATATGATCTTGGTTTTGTTGCACATAGCGCTGACTTGTTAGCGCAATTGCGATACCACATAACAAAATGGTAAGAATATTTGCCAACTGTAAAAAAGTATCTAAATTTGCAATTGGTTTCATTAAGCGAGTATTCCCTTCACTCGCATTACGAAGTTTTAAACTATTTTGCTCATCAGCATCTACTCTAGATGACGTTGTTCCAGAGGTGTTTTTAGGATCTTTTACAATTGCTTTAAAGTTCTGCTCAAATGCTTTTGTGTCTTTTGCATTGCCTGAAAGCAATAAACGATATTCAATGCGACTACCCGTTTGTATTGCATTGGTCTTTGCTACATCTGCTTGAGAAATAATAACCGTAGGTGAAAATGCTGAAAAACCAAGTTCTTGATTCGAATCATGTTCAATTTCTGCACCAACTTTAAATGTCCCATCTGCAATATTCAGCGTATCCCCTACTTTTACTTTCAGCAAATCCATTGCTCGGGAGCTCAACCACACCTCTCCCGACTGAATTTGCTTAGCTGCATTCTCTTTGACTTTTAGTTCGCCACGTAATGGAAAGACATCATCGATTGCTTTCACATTCACCATAACAAATTGATCATTGGTAAAAGCCATAGAACCAAAAACAGTCGCATTAGATTGCTGTAAATTCAATTTTTCAGCTTCATCACGCCATTGATTTTCTATAGGATAGTTATCGGTAATCACCAAATCTGCTGCAAGCATTTCAGCTGCTTGCAAGGCAACTGCATCTTGAATTTGCTCATTACTAAACTTTAAGGCTGTGGTTGCACTTATTGCTAAAATTAAAGCAATAATAAGGAGATAGATACCTGAGCTTTTAAAACTTTGAATAAATAAAGGTCGAAAAAGAGCATTCATGATTATGCTCCTTGAGTTCGATCTATAAGTTGACCATTCAATAATTCATAATGTTTTTGGCATTGTTCTGCAAGCTGAACATCGTGTGTAACAAGCACTAAAGTTGTTCCCATTTCCCGATTCAACTCAAATAACAGCTGCTCAATTTCTTTTGCCGTTTCACCATCTAAGTTACCTGTAGGCTCATCTGCAAAAATTAATTTTGGTTCACTAATTAACGCCCGAGCAATTGCAACACGCTGTTGTTCACCGCCAGATAAAACTTTAGGTGTTTGTGATGATTGACGCTCTAACCCTACTCTTTTTAATAATGTTAATGCTTTATGTTCAGCTTCTGTATAATTAAAATGTGCATGCAAACGTAAAGGTAACATCACATTTTCTAACGCTGTTAAATGTGGTAACAACTGAAAGGATTGAAAGACAAAGCCAATATTTTTTAAACGAACTAAAGCGCGTTGCTCTTCATTCAAACGCTGAATGTCTTCCCCACATACAACAAGTTTCCCCGAACTTGCCTGATCTAAAGTCGCTAGAATTCCTAATAATGTCGATTTACCTGACCCAGAACGACCTGTTATTGCAACTTGCTCACCTTGTTTTATTTCAAAATTAAGATCTGTAAAAATCTTTAATTCTTTTTGTGCTAATTGTATCTTTTGGCTCAATTGCTGTGCAGAGATAATTGCTTGTGGCATGATGGAATTATTATTGGTTAAGTCGGTCATATTGTCCCTATATGCAAAATCGCAATTCTATAAATCGTATATTGGCGTCTATCTTCGTTGTATGTTTTAGCATATTGCCTGTATGCATTTCAGCAAAAACAATTATGATCGTTGGAGATAGCTTAAGTGCTGGCTATGGTATTCAGACTGAACAAGGCTGGGTAAATTTACTCAAAAAGCGCTTAGAGCAACAATATCCCAAAAAACATAAAGTGGTCAATGTAAGTGTCAGCGGCGAAACAACCAGCGGTGCTTTAGCAAGATTACCAAAACTACTGACTACTTATAAACCAGATATTGTGGTAATAGAACTTGGTGGCAACGATGGTTTACGCGGACAGCCCCCTCAAAATATTCAAAAAAATTTAGCTCAATTGGTTGTACAAAGCCAAAAATCAAAAGCCAAAGTCATTCTATTGGGTATGAAAATACCACCTAATTATGGTACAGCATATCAACACGCTTTTGAAAACAGTTATAAAGTTGTGAGCAATCAATATAAAGTAAAATTGATGCCTTTTTTCTTGAAAGATGTTGCTGGTCATAAAGACTTAATGCAAAAAGATCAAATTCATCCCAATGCAAAAGCCCAACCTATTTTATTAAATAATACTTACCCATATATAAAAGGCGCTTTATAAAGCGCCTTTTATTTTTCACCATGAATAATACACAGTAATCATTTTCTTAAAAATCGTAGAAAGATACTTCACCCGTTTCTAGTGAATACTCAGCACCAACCACTTTTAACTTACCTTGATCAATTAAATTTTCAAGTACAGCCGAACCATGACGCAACTGATTTACTGATGCAAAAACATTAGAACGAACAGCATGTTGTGAAAGTTTATCTAAATCATCTTTTAATTCTGTTTGCATTAAAATTTCAACAGATGGACGAACACGATTTACAATCGACATTAAGTTCGCAGAAGATGATTGCTCAGGATTCATAAGTGCTTCAATCGTTGAATGAATTGCGCCACAATGCGTATGACCTAAAACAACAACAATTGGACAACCAAAACTCTCTGCAGCAAACTCAACACTACCTACTTGAGATGGCGCTACAATATTGCCAGCAACACGAATAACAAATAGATCTCCCAATCCCTGATCAAAAACCATTTCAGCAGGTACACGAGAATCTGAACAACCTAAAATAATTGCAAACGGCTCTTGGCTACCCGCCATTTCTGCACGTTGTTGATGTGTCAAAAGCTTAGGATGACTCGTTTCACCTTGGACGAAACGTAAATTTCCTTTTTTTAAACGATCTAAAGCTTCTGCTGCTGTTAGCATTATTTCTATCACCGATCTTTTAAGTTGTTATAGTTTAATCTCATGTTTTTTGATTGTCACTTGCAAAAAATAATAGCTGTATACTTTTTAATAATTTAGAACATTTAAATTAACATACCGTTTTCATGCTTTTTCTCACACTTTTCTAAGAAGTTATAACAAATATCACAAAAACAAAGGATGACAGTTGGATTTAAATATTTATAATAGAATCAAAGAGATTCCTTTAATTTAATAAAGTTTTATCAGCAAAACAGAACTCTAATACTTAAATAATTTTGCTAAGATCTAAAATTATGGGGTGCAAAAATGAAACAGATTAATACTCGATTATTCAAATTAAGATATGCACTTTGTATTGGTTTGACTATATTTTATTCACACCAAACATCTGCATATACACCCAAAGATACAAAAAACAACCAATCTAGCGTTCTACAAAAATATTTAAAACAAGAACGCACAAAAGCAGGGCTTAAAACAAAAACCCTAAAAGTGGGTGACATTACTTGGACGTACAATGAAGGCGGTGATATATCTAAACCTTCGGTTTTACTCATTCATGGTTTAGCAGGCACACGAGATCATTGGAATCGTGTCGCACACTATTTAACACCCTACTACCATGTCATTGCTCCCGATTTACCTACAAATGGTGATACAACCTTCCCCAAAAGTTTTGACACATCTATCCCCAATATTACGTCTGAACTTAGACAGTTTGCACAAGCAATTGATGTTGATAAAGATTTGAATATTGCAGGACATTCACTTGGTGGCTCAATTGCAACCGTTTATGCATCACAATATCCGTTTGATACACAAAGTCTTTTTTTACTCAGTAGCGCGGGCATCTACAAACAAGCCAATACAAGTTATGCAAAAGACCCTCAAACACTTAAAAATTTACTTGTGTATAAACAAGGTGACTTTGAGAATGTCATTCATAAACTTATGACGACTCCACCACAATTTCCTTCTGAGCTCAAAACAGCACAAGAACAAATTTTGATTTCAAAATCATCTAAAACCAATCAAGCCATTGATCAAATTGTAAAGCTGAATCGTATATATACACCCGATACTTTTGCGCGTTTAACACGAAATGTAGAAGCCCCAACCTTAATTATGTGGGGTAAGCAAGATCAGATTATCAATTATGAAGTGGCAACAGAATTACAGAGCCTTTTAAAGCGTGCAGAAAAACCAATTATTTTAAATAATGTTGGTCATATGCCTAATATTGAAGCTGACCAACTGGTTGCTCAATATTATTTACCATTCCTTTCAAAGACACAGAACCTAAAGAATCCACTTGCTGATAAACTAATATCTTTCAACTAGGCTGTTTAGAATTTTTATGCAAAAAAACCCAATGATTGAGCAACTCATAGAAGCTCATCTCGAATTTTTAGAACATGAATTTTCTCAAGCTAAAACAACTGAAGATGAGTTCTTACATTTTCACCAATGGTTTAGAAAACAAAAACTACAAGATATTTGGACTTTTGAACAAATTAATCAGCTGATTCAAAAACAAGTTTTAGCTACACATGCAAGTGCATTTTTAATTGAACAAATTGCTGAACACATTCGCTTTGCGTTGGTACACCCTATCAATGAAACAACAAAAATTGCAGATGTTATTCCTGTGTTAACCGTAGATAAAATTGCACAATATGTTGCAAGTAAAAGTGGTCATAGAGAACGCCTAATTAAAACTATTGTTAACAACCAAGCATTTTCTGCAATGGTGACACAACTTATTCAACACTCTATTCAAGATTATTTAGATAATTCTGCAATGGTCAAGAATGTTCCTGGTGTTTCAAGTTTCATGAAAATCGGAAAGTCTGTATTAGAAACAGTGACAGACTCCAATCTAGAAAACACCATAAATCACTATTTGCAAAAAAATATTCAAAAGCTTAGTCAAATGAGTGAACATGTTTTAAATCATCATTTCGATGACAATAAGCTTTATCATTTCCAAGCGAATTTATGGCATAAAATTAAAGATAAACCATTATCTGTTTTAAAAAATTATATTGAGACGCAAGATTTACCAAAAACAGTCGAAATGGGACATGAAATTTGGGATGCCATTCGCCAAACAGACTATTTAAAGCAACAAGTTCATGACGGTATTTATGCTTGGTACGTACGCAACCAAGAACGCTCTTTCGATTTATTATTAAGAGATTTAAATATTGACGAAGCCTTAGTTCAAAATGAACTACAAAAACTACTCACTCCCGTTATTCAACACATGATTTCCACAGAACATTTGAAAATACGAGCACGTTTTTACTTAGAGAAATTCTATTACTCTGAACAAGCTCAAAAAATTTTAGCAAAATAAAAAAAGCCTCCTAACTGGAGGCTTTTACATTGTAAAATTAGAACTTATAAGTTAAACCAATGTTGTAACGACGACCATCGAGTACATAGTCATAAGTTTCCACATCAATACGCTTATCCAATAAGTTATACACCCCAGCATTCACTTGAATTTGATCTGTTGGTTTATAGTTTAAACCCACATCCATCATGCCATACGCAGGTTTACCTTTTGCCATAGTCGTACGGCTTAAATATTCCGATATTTTACTACGATAATTTACACGTCCCCAAACACCAATAGTATCTGTTGCTTGCCAATCTACTGTCGTATTAAACATATGCTTTGGCATTTCATTCAGTGGCTTACCTTTATTCACACCACTTTTTTGCTCGGTATCCGTTAATGTATAGTTTGCATTTAACTTAATGTCGTCATTAATTTTCCAACCAAAAGTTGCTTCTATACCACGCATATTGGCTTTGTCTACATTTTCACGCAGACTCACAAAATCAAAATTCTCACCTAACCAAGGACATGCTGCACTTCCTGAACCACCATCACATACTCGAACTTCAGTAATCTTATCTTTAAATTCACTATTAAAAATGGTGAAGCCTGCGTTTAAATTTGCATTGTTATCCCAATTTGCGGAAACTTCGTAGTTAATACTTTTTTCAGGTTTTAAATTTGGGTTACCGACAATTACACCATTACTTTGTCCACCACCTGTCACTTGCCCCCACTCAGCGACTGTAGCACGAAGTGCTGGTGTCTTATAACCTGTCGATACTCCACCTTTAACAACCCATTCATCATTTAACGTCCATACACCATAAACTTTAGGGCTTAAATGATCCCCAAATTTTTCATCTTTATCCAAACGAAGTGATGTTGTTAATACAAATGGATCTACAATTGTCCAGTTATCTTCTGCAAATATAGCCCAACTATAGCGATCTAATTTTGAAAGCTTTGAACCATTCACTGCAAGTTGATTACCTAAATCTTCCAAATTTTCTTTTAAATACATCCCACCAAAACTTAAATCATGTGAACCTAATTGAATTTGGTTATTTGTATTAAATGTTGTATTTATAGCTTTCATTTGACGTGAAGGATTTTCATTTTCTTCGCGTTGAATATATGAATTTGTTTTTACTTTTCCAACTTCACCTCTATGAGTAATACTATATTCTGTACGGTAATAGTCTGTGATTGAGTCTGTTGGAAGTTGTCCTTTTTTATTCGGTACATTGGCAATGGTTTTCCCTACCGTACCATTTCGGTTTTGAATTGAACGCTGATATTCAAAATCAATCGCATGTTGATCATTTGGCGTTAAGGTTAATGTTGCACCACCTGCACGCATTTTTTGTTCTTTATAACCTCCAATAATGTCATCTTCTTGACGCTTCGAATATGTACCATTGGCTTTCAAAGAAAGTAAATTTTTAATTAATGGCCCCGAAATATAAGCATTTGTTTGATATGTATTTCCAGCATCTGCGTGTTCTTGAATGGTCGAATCAACTTTTACAGCACCCGACCATTCAGTTGCCGATTTTTTAGTGATGATGTTAATGACGCCCCCCATTGCATCCGAACCATAAAGTCCAGACATTGGTCCTCGAATAACTTCGATTCGCTCAATAGATTCAATACCCGGTAACCAACCTTGTTCAATACCCGAGTTATCACTATTGGGACGTACTGATCGCGTATTTACTTTTTTGCCATCAACCATAATTACAGTATAGGCACTTCCCATACCACGTATGCTGATATCACTTGAACTACCACCACCTGTTACCACAACACCAGGCACATCTTTTAAAGCATCGGTCACATCACGATATGCTTTTTTATTGATGTCTTCTTGAGATAAAATAGAAATAGAAGCTGCAGCTTTTTTTATATCTTGTTCAAAGCCACTTGCCGAAACCACAATGGTTTTCAGTTTTGCCGTGTTGTCAGTCGATTGAAATGTTGATGATTCCGCACTTACAACTCCACTAATACTCAATAATATAACTGTCGTTAATGTAGTTTTATTAAACTTTAAATGCATATACTTTACCCAATCATGACTAGCTAGTAAAAATCTGGGTGAATATTAAAGTTTTACTTAACAATGATGCAAATAATTATCATTACTACTTACAAATTATTAACAAGGATTCCTTATAAATTTACAATCCTTACATCTTAGTTATACTTTTTTAAAGTTAAAAAAACCGCCAAGGCGGTTTTTTTCAATCTTAGACTTTCAAATGACTTAATTAAAATTGATACTTCAAGCTTGCATAATATGCACGACCAGGCTCGTTATAAGTCTGATTAATTGAGTTATCTCTCTCTTTTTTCTCATCAAATAAATTACTAATGCCAATACGAGTAGAAACATTCTGATTAAACTTATAACCAAAGTTAATCCCTGCCAAGCCATAGCTTTTCACTGCTGCTGTAGAACTTAAAGCATTTCTAGTATCAGAAACTTGACGAGGCTCTTGACGGCCATATTGCGTATATACAAAGTTAGTATCTAAAGCATCTGTAATTTGATAATGGAAAATCGAGTTAATTGTATATTTTGGCACAATGGATAGTGGATTGCCCGTACGTTTATCTTCTGAAGCATGCATATACGTCACATTATTCGTCCACGTTATATTCCCCCAATCTAATGCAATGCTACCTTCAACTCCCTCAATTAATGCCTCAGGCGTATTTTCCCATTTTAGTAAGTTCCCATATACAGCATTATTATTTGTATTGACAGGTAACCAACCACTTACAATTTTATTTTTATAGTCATTACGGAACCAAGCTAAGCTCGCTTTAACAATATCTTTTTGATATTCAAAGCCAATTTCTTTATTAATTGAAGTTTCTGGTTTTAAATCACCATTACCAACAAGAAAGCAGTTTCCAGAAGTATTTGGAGGACAACCATTTCCTTTCGTATTCAATAGGTATCCTTCTGCACTTTGATACATATTTGGTGCTTTATAAGCACGCGCGATACCACCTTTTACAGACCAGTTATCATTAAGCTGATGCGTGATATTTAAACTAGGACTCCAATTTGACCCCGATTTATTTTGGTCATCAAAACGAAGACCCACAACAACATCTGTCGAATCAGTTAATTCTAAATTATTTTCAATAAATACCGATGCAATGGTATTTTTTAATTTTCCTCTATTCTCAGATGATGGAGTATATGGATTATTTCCAGTTAATGGCACAGCTGTAGTATTGGCAGTATCGGTAAAGTCATCACGAACATATTCTGCACCAACGGTCACAACTTGCGGTATACCCCACGTAAATGGAATATTAGCCTCTGCTAAAACACGATAAGAATCTAGAATAGATACAGGACGGTCTGTTTTAGAGTTAATTGAGCCCTCACCGCTTCCGCCTGTGCCTTCAGTTAAACGTTTATTTTTAGTTTTATCATATTGTGCAATAACTTTTGTTGTTCCCCAATCCCAATTACCTTCATGCGTTAATGCATAACCATCTCGGTACATCGTATTGGTCTCAGTGTCGTACAGTTCACTCATAAGACCATAATTACTACTTGCACTTGCACCAGGTGTATTTCCTGTTGCGTCAGTGTTACTATTTTGAGCATCTCCAGCAAAGCGGTTACCTTGACGACCATAAGATAAATCCAACATTAAGCTTTGTTGCTCATTAATTTGCCAAGCTAAGCGTGCCGCAATATCTTTATTCTCTACACCTTCTCTACCACCTGCTCTAGAATAAGTAGGATACGTTACCCCGCTCTCTGTCGTACTGCCAATAGTTAATGGATTAATATCAGCAGCATCTGGATTTGTCTTATTATAATTACCATATACACGATAAGATAAAACATCTTTAACAATTGGACCACTTAAGTTAAAGCTTTCTCTGTGGCTTGATCCTTCTTTTGAGTTTTCAGGTTGGTTTGTAAATACTTCAACTGATCCATGAACTTCATTCGTCACTTTTTTAGTTTTAATATTAACTACACCACCCATTGCACCCGAACCATATCGAGCTGCAGCAGGACCTCGAATCACTTCGATAGATTCGATAGCATCAGCAGGAACCCAGTTCGAATCGCCTCGGCTATCACGTTCACCGCGCCAACCATAACGTACAGAGTTACGTGAGCTGACTGGTTTACCATCAATTAGAATTAAAGTGTTCTCTGGTCCCATACCACGGATATCAATTTGGCGATTGTTCCCGCGCTGACCTGTTGAACTATTTCCAGTTAAGTTAACACCAGGCATACGACGTATATATTCGGACACATCATTCACTACAGGTAATTCTTCTAATTCTTTTTCCGTAATAATAGAAACACCTAGTGACTGTTTAGCTTGTTCTTCAGCTGTTAAAACAATTTTATCTAGTTTTACATTTTCTTGACTTACTGCTAAACCCTGCTCATTTTTTATTGAATCATTCGCAAAAGCCACTGAATAGGTCACTGTAGATATTGCAAATGCTAATGCTGATTTTATGAATAAACGCGTCATTTAAAGTTAACTCACATAGAATTGAGGAGAAAATATGTAACTTTTCGTAGCGTATTGTATCTGCAAGATAAATAAATGCAAACAATTTTAATAATCATTATCATTTGAATATCTAATATCACATATAAAAAAACCTCCATAAATGGAGGTTTTTACAACTTTAAAACTTATTTAAAGTAAGCGCCATCGGCTTGACTGTGGTCTGTTTGATCGACAACACGTGCCAATTCAGGAATATGTTGTTTTAACGTAGTTTCTACACCTTGCTTTAAAGTTACATCAATTGCAGAACAACCTTGGCAACCACCACCAAACTTAAGAACAGCTGTTAAACCATGTTCTTCATCATCTAGAACTTCAACCAATGCACAGTTACCACCATGCCCTTCTAAACCAGGATTAATTTCAGACTGTAAAATATAAGTAATACGTTCTTCCATTGAAGCATCTGGTCCCACACGTGGAACTTTAGAGTTTGGTGCACGGAACGTCAGTTGACCACCAAAACGGTCTTTGTTGTAATCAATGACTGCATCTAATAAATAAGGAATAGATGGAGCATCAACATATGCAGGAAAATCTGGGTATTCTTGTTTGTAATCTGTAGGAAGTACTTCTTCAGGAGCACTATAAGCCATACAACATTCAGCACGTGGTGTACCAGGATTTTCCACAAACACACGCACACCAATACCTGGTGTATTTTGCTTTGCTAATAAATCCGCTAAATACTCTTGAGCAGTTGGAGTAATTAATAAGTTTGGAATTTCTTCTGCAACTGCAGTGCTGGTGTTATCAGTCGACATATCAATATTTCCTCAAGCTGAAGTTGCTATTCTAACTGAAGATGCGGGGTATTTTTTAAAATTCAACTAAATTTGTCGGATTAATTATAAAAGTTCAAAATTTTGATGCATTTAATGGCATTATGAACAATCAAAGAATAAATTCTGATTCTATTTAACTATGCTCGACTTACCTTTTAACCATACTGTAACGATCATCATTATTACTGTGATCATTTCATTCTTAGCATTTTCAAATCAAAACTTAATGAATCGTTTGATTTTTTGGCCACCTGCATTGCAAAAAGGTCAATATGATCGATTCATTACTCATGGTTTTGTACATGCCGATGGAATGCACTTACTTTTCAACATGTTCACCTTATTTTTCTTTGGGAGCATTATTGAAACATTTTATAGACAGTATCTATTCGATTTAGGATTTGTACTTTTTTATTTAGGTGGATTAATCGCGGCAATTATTCCAAGCTACTTACAGCACAAAAATGATCATCGCTGGGCAAGTCTTGGGGCTTCAGGCGCAGTTTCTGCTGTTTTATTTGCCTATATATTATTTGAACCGTGGAAACTTATTTTTGTATTTTTCATTCCTGTTCCTGCCATTATTTTTGCTGTTCTATACGTAGGATATAGCATTTGGTCAGGGAAAAAAGGCAACAGCAATATTAACCATAGCGCCCATTTGTGGGGAGCAGCTTATGGCGTCATCATGACAATAATAATAGAACCTCGTATTATTCAACACTTCATTAATAAACTTTCACATCTTCCATTTTAGAATAGAAGTGAAATACTAATGATTAAAGATCTAAGCAAAGAGATGAAAACTCACCTCTTTGCTTATTTAAGCATTATCTCGCATATTTTGATGGCATAGTTTTTCACCATGTTCAAAATGCCAATTTTGCTGGTATGCAGATACAAACTTTTCCATGAATGTTGGCGAACGGTCAATTACAGATTTTTCTTTGAAAAACTTACGCTCAATTGCCCAATCATAACAACTTTGATCTACTGGATATTCCGTTAAAATACCGCTTAAATAATTTTTTTGAATCCACTCCGAAGCCAAATCGAAAGATGTAAATACCCCTGATGGCAATCCCATCGATTTGGAAGTAAATAAGTAAATAGATGACATGTGTTACAACTCTAAAAACAAAAAAATAGATTAATTAATGAGCATTATAACAAATGAAATGTGACATAATTCACTTTTTACATAAATACATATTTTTTGTACGTGATTACAACCAAATGCAACCTTGAATGATAATTATTTGAAACTAGATAAATTTTATTTATTTTTTTCAAATACGTTCTGAATTATCTATGAAAAATCCTTTTTATCTTTACAGCTTAACTATTACGTTGAGGACATCTCATATTACACCTGCAACACCCTTTCTTCTAATACTTGCTTCTTTTCACTTTTATATTTCACAAACTAAAACATAAGATTGAATTTTGGCAGTAAATGCCAACGGTTTATCAAAGCTCCAAGGATATTGTATACATCTGTATATTTAACCTTATTAATATCGAGATATTTTGCAATGTCATCCTCAACTTTAGATGGTCTTCAATTCCCTATTCAAGCCCCTAACACCAAACCCAGTACCTCAAAAGCTGGGAGAGAGATTATTGCTGAAGCCCTTTCGACAGTGAATCCAAAACTTTCACATCAAGCAACTCAAGAAAAAAATTGGCGTAAAACTTATCCTGAATATTTTAAAGCACTGGTCGAGTCTGGTATTAAAAATACAGATAATCCTATAAAAATTGCTGAATTGGGACTAAGTAAAGCTCACCAATCTTTTGATTTTTATCGATATGGTGAAAAGCATAACTTTAACGATGTGATGCAACTGACAAATCAAAAACTCAACACTTTTATATTTAAAGGTGAAAGTACAGACAATCCTGAATGGTATGTGCCCTATAAAGGTCAGAATCTCCAAGGAAATGCTTTACTTGCTCAAATTCAAACGTGGGAAGAAACAGGTATTATAGAATCAAGTCATGCAAATGCTTTACGCGATGTGATTGCACATCCTGAATGGTTCGACTTATCTGATCGAACCATGGTTCTGTTTGGTGCTGCATCTGAAGCTGGGCCATTAACATGGTTGTCCAAATGGAAAGCCAATATTGTTGCTATAGACTTACCCAACGAGCGTGTTTGGGGCAAAATTTTAAATACGATAAAAAGTGGTAATGCAACACTTTATGCACCATCTGAAAAATGCTTAGCTACAGATACAAATATCGAAGAGCTAAAAACAAAGCTTGGAGCAAACCTATTAACGCAAACACCTGAAATTGCACAATGGCTCGTTGAAAACCCTAATCATTTAGACTTAGCTGCAATTGCATATTTAGATGGTGAAAAGCACGTTCGGGTTTCTATGGCAATGGATGCAATCATGCAATTTGTAAGTGAGCATAAAGCCAATACAAGCTTAATGTTTATGTGTACACCAACGGATGTTTACGCGATTCCTAAAGAAATTGTAGAAGCTTCTTCAGCTAAGTTTCACAGTCGTTCTCAACTTCAAAAAACACTTTCTAAAGCAGTGTCATCTATTAGTTTAAAACACTTTTTTAAAGAAATTTCTACAGAGCTTTATACTACCGACAATGGTAAGCAATATGGTATTGCAGATTGTTTAGTGATTGAACAAGGTCCCAACTACGCTCTAGCAAAACGCATTCAACAATGGCGAGCAACCTTAGCAAGACATCAAGGTCAACGTGTCAGTATTAATATTGCCCCATCAACAACAACACATTCAGTCACAAAGAATCCATTATTGAAAGCTGCTTTTAATGGTGCAAGTTTGTTTGATGTTGAAGCATTTGAACCTGCAACAACCAATGCAATTATGGCTGCTTTATGGATTCATGATTTACGTAATCCTAGATCTGTAGCTAACCCAGAAGTTAATTTAGATCATCCTTTGGAGTTAATGATGGAGGGAGCTAACCATGGTGGACTTTGGCGAGTTGCCTATTTAGCAAGAACAGCACTTCCTTTTGCTGCACTATATGGTTTTGCAAACGATAAGCTTCCTATTGGAACACTTTTCAACAAAATCAAAAAATAAGGCAAAAAAAATGCTGCGATTAATCGCAGCATTTTTCCGTTCAAACTTTATTTTAAAATCAATTAAAATACTTTTAATAATAACCAGTATAAAACACCCGATAAACAAATCGTTGCAGGTAAAGTAAAGATCCAAGCAGATAAAATTGTTTTTACCATTTTGAAATTCAAACCTGACTTGTTGGCAACCATTGTACCTGCTACAGCAGAGTTCAATACATGTGTTGTTGATACAGGCATACCAAACCCATCTGCAGCTGCAATTGTTGTCATTGCAACAAGTTCAGCAGACATACCCTGACCATAAGTCATGTGCTGTTTACCAATACGCTCACCAACCGTCACAACAATACGTTTCCAGCCAACCATCGTTCCAAGACCTAAAGCTAAAGCTACAGCTACTTTTACCCAGTTTGGAATATATTGTAAGAATGAATCTAAATTACTACGATATTCTTTTACAACTTTAGTTTGCTCCTCAGAGAAAGTAGGTAATAGCTCCGCTTTATCTAATCTTTTAAACGCTGTTGTACTTAAATACATATCATTACGTAAGCTAGATACTTCTTTTTCAGGAATATCTTTTAAATCACCATAATGTCCTACACGCTCACCCAAGTGATCTGTAAGACTAGCTAAAGCAGGAACAACTTGGTTATTCACTTCTTTAGTCTGAATATATGTTGTGATAATAGCACGTGCTTTTTCATCAGGAATATCTGAATGATTTGCATAAATAGCCGATGCTGTTTGAGCTGAAAGTTGCTCAAAAGACTGAAGATGTTGTTGATCTAAATTTTTATTCAATGAGTAAGCTAATGGGACACAACCAATCAAAATAAGCATGATTAAACCCATACCTTTTTGACCATCATTTGAACCATGTGCAAAGCTTACACCCGTACATGTGAAAATAAGAATTGCACGAATAAGTGGTGGTGGTGGCTTATTGCCCTCAGGTGGCTGGAATAATTCCATTTGTTTCTTGAAGATTTTTTTTACCAACAAGAATAACAAAGCCGCAAAAGCGAAACCAATCAAAGGAGAGAATAAAAGTGCTTTACCCACTTTCATCACCTGTTCCATGTCTACACCTGATGCACCGCTACCTGAATGCAAAATGTAGTTCATGATACCCACACCTAAAATCGAACCAATTAAAGTATGCGAACTCGATGCTGGAATACCTAAAAACCATGTACCTAAATTCCACAAAATTGCAGAAATAAGCATGGCAAAAACCATTGCAAAACCAGCTCCAGAACCTACATTCATAATAAGTTCTACTGGAAGTAAAGCAATAATACCGTATGCAACAGCACCACTTGCAACCATTACACCAAGGAAGTTACAAAAACCTGCCCACATTACAGCAACTGGTGCAGACAATGCATTGGTGTAAATTACCGTGGCTACAGCATTTGCTGTGTCATGAAAACCATTAACAAACTCAAATCCAAGTGCAATAAATAACGCTGTAGATAAAAGAATAATTGTATATAGACTCAAAGCCGGGACATGAGCCAAATCCACAGATAACTGAACACCAATGTATACAAGTGTTGCAATAATGACAGTTAAAAAGACTGGGACAAAATATTTAGGAGTTGGCACATGAACATTGGTCGACTTAGAAGGAACCGATGGTTGTGCTGAATCAACAGGATTTTGATTTGAATTCATGCAAGCAAATAAAGAGGATGATCAATCCCCTTATTCTTCAATTTAATTATGACAATTATATGACAAAACACTGTCTTATAAAGTCAGTTTTAATGCTTTATTGTTGCAATTTACCCTAAAAACCCAAGATAAATTTAATATTTAATACTCTAAATACAATATTTTAAGTAGTTTTATATATTTCATAATCCATTAACCTAAAGATTATACTAAATTGTAACATTCAGCATAAATGATCAAAAAACTAACAACCCGAACTTTTCCAATTATAGTGAACTAGTTTTATGACAAATAAATGAATAATTTATGACACTGCTAAATTCCTTATTTATTTCTTATAAATTACATTTTAATATCTATATTTGAAAAATATAAGAATACATATCTATTTTTGAATTAATCTTGTATTAAAACAAGTGTTATCCCTTTATAACTTTTTCAAATCATCTATATAGGTGTTTCTGAAAGAAAGTTGGCAGAAAACAAAACTTGAATCTGTTAATATTAATCCCGATTTTTATTCGCATTGAGAATGTTTGAATGTCCACACTTGCTACTCTAAAAGAGCTTCTAAGTAAAAGAATTCTTGTGATCGATGGTGCCATGGGTACCATGATTCAACGTCATAAATTAGAAGAAGCAGACTATCGTGGCAAACGTTTTGCAGATTGGGCTTCTGACCTAAAAGGCAACAACGACCTTTTAGTTCTTACTCAACCCCATATTATTCAAGGCATTCACGAAGCTTACCTAGAAGCGGGTGCGGACATTATTGAAACTAATACCTTTAACGGTACTCGTGTTTCAATGTCTGATTACCACATGGAAGATTTGGTACCTGAAATTAATATTGCTGCAGCACGTCTTGCAAAAGAAGCCTGTGCAAAATATTCAACCCCTGAAAAACCACGTTTTGTGGCAGGTGTCATTGGTCCAACTTCACGTACTACATCTATTTCTCCAAATGTGAATGATCCTGCATTCCGTAACATTACTTTTGATGCATTAAAAGTTGATTACATCGAATCGACCAAAGCGCTCATTGAAGGTGGTGCAGACATCATCCTGATTGAAACAGTGTTTGATACTTTAAATGCGAAAGCGGCGATCTTTGCAGTAAAAGAAGTGTTTAAAGAAATTGGCTATGAATTGCCAATTATGATTTCAGGCACCATTACCGATGCCTCAGGTCGTACACTCACAGGTCAAACCGCAGAAGCATTTTGGAACTCAATGCGTCATGCTGAACCCATCTCAATTGGTTTTAACTGTGCGCTAGGCGCAGATGCGATGCGTCCACACGTGAAAACCGTGTCTGACGTTGCCGATACTTTTGTTTCAGCGCATCCAAATGCAGGTTTACCAAATGCATTCGGTGGTTATGATGAAACCCCTGAAGAAACTGCGGCATTTATTAAAGAATTCGCTGAAAGTGGTCTAATCAACATCACTGGTGGTTGTTGTGGTACCACGCCTGACCATATTCGTGCGATTGCACAAGCGGTTGAAGGCATTACACCACGTCAAATTCCTGACATTGAACCTGCATGTCGTTTAAGTGGTTTAGAGCCATTTAACATCACTAAGGATTCTTTATTCGTAAACGTCGGTGAACGTACCAACGTGACAGGTTCTAAAAAATTCCTACGTTTAATTAAAGAAGAAAACTTTACTGAAGCTTTAGACGTTGCTCGTCAGCAAGTTGAAGCAGGCGCACAGATCATCGACATTAACATGGATGAAGGCATGCTCGATTCGCAAACTGCGATGGTACATTTCCTGAATCTCATTGCATCTGAACCTGATATTTCACGTGTGCCAATCATGCTCGATTCTTCTAAATGGGAGATTATTGAAGCAGGTTTGAAATGCGTACAAGGTAAAGCGGTTGTAAACTCGATTTCTCTGAAAGAAGGTTATGACGAGTTTGTAGAACGTGCGCGTCTTTGCCGTCAGTACGGTGCTGCGGTCATCGTGATGGCATTTGATGAACAAGGTCAGGCCGATACTGCTGAACGTAAAAAAGAAATCTGTAAACGTTCTTATGATGTGTTAGTCAATGAAGTGGGCTTCCCTTCTGAAGATATTATTTTTGATCCAAACGTATTTGCGGTAGCAACAGGGATCGAAGAACACAACAACTATGGTGTGGACTTCATTGAAGCAACAGGTTGGATTAAACAAAACCTGCCAAATGCAATGATTTCAGGCGGGATCTCAAACGTATCATTCTCATTCCGTGGTAATGAGCCTGTACGTGAAGCAATCCATGCAGTGTTCTTATATCACGGCATTCAACAAGGTTTAACCATGGGCATCGTGAATGCAGGTCAGCTTGCGATTTATGATGATATCGATGCTGAGCTTAAAGAAGCGGTTGAAGATGTGGTATTAAACCGCAACCAAGGTGAAAGCGGTCAAGAAGCCACTGAAAAATTACTGGCAGTTGCAGAAAAATACCGTGGTCAAGCAGGTGCACAAAAAGCCGAAGAAAACCTTGAATGGCGTAATGAGAGCGTTGCAAAACGTCTTGAATATGCATTGGTGAAAGGTATTACCACGTATATTGATGAAGATACCGAAGAAGCACGCTTACAATCGACTCGCCCATTGGATGTCATTGAAGGTCCATTGATGGCAGGCATGAACGTAGTCGGTGACTTGTTTGGTGCAGGTAAAATGTTCCTACCGCAAGTGGTGAAATCTGCTCGTGTAATGAAACAAGCGGTTGCATGGTTAAACCCGTTCATTGAAGCTGAAAAAACAGTTGGTCAATCAAAAGGTAAAATTTTGATGGCAACTGTAAAAGGCGACGTGCATGACATCGGTAAAAATATCGTTGGCGTGGTACTTGGCTGTAACGGTTATGACATCATTGACCTTGGCGTAATGGTGCCATGTGAAAAAATTCTACAAACTGCTATTGATGAAAAAGTCGATATCATTGGTTTGTCAGGTTTAATCACACCTAGCTTAGATGAAATGGTGTTTGTTGCCAAAGAAATGCAACGTAAAGGCTTTAACATTCCATTGATGATTGGTGGTGCAACAACATCTAAAGCACATACTGCGGTAAAAATTTCTCCGCAATATCATAATGATGGCGTGTTCTACACAGCCGATGCTTCTCGTGCGGTAGGTGTGGTAACTCAATTACTTTCTGCGGAAATGAAACCAAAACTCGCAGCTGATTATGCTGTTGATTATGAAAAAATCCGTGAGCGCTTAGCCAACAAACAACCGAAAGCTGCAAAACTCTCTTATGCAGAATCGGTTGAAAATGGCTTTAAGATTGATTTTGCAAAAAATGCACCTGTGAAGCCTAACTTTATTGGTTCAGAAACATTTACCAACTATCCATTAGAAACATTGGTTGAATACTTTGACTGGACACCGTTCTTTATTTCTTGGAGTTTAGCGGGTAAATTCCCGAAAATTCTTGAAGATGAAGTGGTTGGCGAAGCAGCGCGTGATTTGTATGAACAAGCACAAGTCATGTTGAAAGATATTATCGAAAACAAACGCTTTGATGCACGTGCAACTTTTAGTATTTACCCGGCGAATCGTGTTGCAGCAGATACTGTTGCAGTTACGGATGAGAATGGGGTCGTTACGCACAACTTTGAGCATATTCGTCAGCAGTCTGACAAAGTAACAGGTAAAGCAAACTACTCATTGGCAGATTTTGTTGCGCCTAAAGATGTCGCTCAGGATTACTTGGGTGGCTTTACGGTTTCGATCTTTGGTGCGGAAGAACTTTCGCAAGAATACAAAGCCAAGGGCGATGACTATAATGCGATTATGGTTCAAGCCTTGGGCGACCGTTTTGCAGAAGCCTTTGCCGAGCATTTACATGAGCGTATTCGTAAAGAGTTCTGGGGCTACCAAGCAGATGAACAATTGTCAAATGAAGATTTGATTAAAGAGAAGTATGTGGGTATTCGTCCTGCACCTGGCTACCCTGCTTGTCCTGAACATTCGGAAAAAACGTCATTGTTTGATTGGTTAGGTTCAACTGAGAAAATGGGTACTTACTTAACTTCTAGCTTTGCGATGTGGCCACCTTCATCTGTCAGCGGTTTCTATTATGCAAACCCTGAAACAGATTACTTTAACGTGGGTAAAATCTCTGGCGATCAGTTGGAAGATTATGCGAAGCGTAAAGGTTGGACGTTGGATGAAGCGAAACGTTGGTTAGCGCCGAATTTGGATGATTCGATTTCTTAATCATCTTTAACCTACAATCCCCCTAAATCCCCCTAAATCTCCCTTTTTTAAAGGGAGGTTGGGAGGGATTAATCATCCATATTAATTTTATAATGCATTTCTGCTTTACAATTAGAACATAAGTGTCCATCTTCATTCCAATTACGATAGCCAGTTCCATTGCAATGATCAAAGTCATTTGCACAATGGACGCATTGTTTTTCTTTTTCTAATTCTATTCTTTCTGAAATATCGACCCTTCTCTTTTCTAGTATCTGAATAATTTTTTTCACTTCTGTGATTTTAGACAGCATGGATTCCAATTGAGTTTCGTATAATTTTAATTTTTCTATTTCACCATCTATTTGATCATCCAATGAATAACTTTCTTTAAGTGAAAGATCATCTATTTTTGCTTGAATAATTTGATGTTGCTGAAATTCAGTTAAATAAGTTGATACTTCATCATATTCAGCCCAAGTTTCTATAAATTTAATATGAGAACCCTACACACCTAATTTTTCTTTAATTTGATTTCTATGTATTCTTGGGCAGCAAATAATTTCTATATCACCTATATCAAAATAGAAATCTTCATTTGCATACCTCCACTCCCTTTCCCATAAAAAACCTTGCTTATCATGGTTATGATCTAGGGGGGGTCATAAAAGGTGCAACTTGATCAGAAATTTTTTTTAAGATAGTAGTTAAATTTGACTCAGTATCCTCTTTACTAAGAATTCCTTTTGACTTAATAATTAAGGAAATTAATTCTGATCTATCTACATATAACGCTGGGCGAACCCCTTTATGAGCTAATTTTAATTTAGAAAATCCAATCCCAAATCTGAGGTCAGCTTTCCACCTTTTATAAGCCTTATAACGGAAAAAATCGATTGCAAATGTGGGTGATTCGGTAAAACAAACTATTTTTTCGCTGTACCAATCTGACATTGATTGTGATGGAGTAGTAGCCACCAATTTACTGCTTTTCAAAATATTTAACAAAGACTCCTCATTAGTCATATGAATTAAATAAGGGGACATATCAGGCTTTTCAAAAGGTCTTAATTCAAAAGTTTTTGTCTTAATTTCATATTTTTCCCATTTAGCATAATTTTCTCCAATATCTTTCACACTTGGTAGCATTTCAAATCCCTCCTATTAATTATTGAATTTTATATTATTTTAAAACTACTCTTAGTTCATCTAAGACTATGGCTAAATTCGAGAAAAAACGATCTCTTTTTTAAAAGAGGGATTCCTGCCGTATAAATTGATAAACTCTATCCACCACATCATCAATCTGCCTCATCACCTGCCCATTATCAAACCTTAAAACTTTCAATCCAAGCTGACCTAAAGCTTCATCACGAATTCGGTCTGCTTCCAATCCTTCTTCTGTAAAGTGCTGACTACCATCACACTCAATCACCAAATTGACAGCAGGACAGTAAAAATCCACGATGTAATTCAAAATTGGCTTTTGCCGATAAAACTGCAAGCCTAAAATTTGCTTATTACGAAGTCGTGACCACAACAACTTTTCAGCATCAGTCATGTTCTTGCGTAAGTCACGTGAGGCTTGTTTTAAATTTTTATTGTAAGGTTTCATTTTTTCTTCTCTTTTATAAATCTCACCTAGCCCTGAGCCATATATGGCGCAAGGGAAAAAAGAGAAATTTCCACGTATCAAATTAATTACGTGACCACTCCTCCCTTTTTAAAGGGTGAGAAGCAATACTTCGCAAGGAGGGATTAAGAATCAAATTTTAATAGACTTCAACCAAACACTACTTTTAACTAAATAAATCACCAATACTATCCGCCAACTTTTTTACCACTTAGTGAATAAATCCGTTTTATAATAACAATTAACTATTAATCTCCCCCAATAAAAGACTACTGGTGTTTCTATGAAAAAACTCATGAACGGTGCAGAAAACATCGTTATTGAAATGTGCAAAGGTTTCGTACTTGCACATCCAGAACTCGCATTCAATGAATCATACAAAATTGTTTCAAGAAAACAGAAACACCAAAATGTCGCACTCATCAGTGGTGGTGGTAGCGGTCATGAACCTGCGCATGCAGGCTTTGTTGGAACAGGTATGTTAGACGCAGCTGTATGTGGCGATGTATTTGCATCTCCATCGCAAATTCAGGTCTATAAAGCCTTACAACATGTTGCAACGGATAAAGGCGTGTTGATGATCATCAAAAATTATTCTGGCGATATGATGAATTTCCAGAATGGTGCAGCACTTGCAACGGATGATGGTATTCAAGTCGATTATGTAAAAGTTGCCGATGATATTGCGGTAAAAGACAGCCTTTATACGGTCGGTCGCCGTGGTGTTGCAGGCACAGTATTCGTTCACAAAATTGCAGGTGCAGCAGCATCTGAAGGTTTAGAACTTGCAGAAGTTAAAGCGGTCGCTCAAAAAGCTGCGGATAACGTGATTAGCTTAGGTTTCGCTTATAGCTCATGTACTGTTCCTGCTAAAGGCACGCCAACATTTACCTTGGCAGATGATGAAATGGAATACGGTGTAGGCATTCACGGTGAACCTGGTATTCGTCGTGAAAAAATCTTACCGTCTAAAGAACTTGCTCAACGTATTGTTGATGATTTATTCCTAGACCGCCCGAACCTTTCGGAAGTTGCTGTATTGGTGAATGGTTTTGGAACTACGCCATTACAAGAACTTTATGTGTTTAATAACGATGTTTGTGAGCATCTTGCAAGCAAAGGCATCAAAATTTACCGTACATTTGTTGGTAATTACATGACCAGCATCGACATGAACGGTGCTTCTGTTTCACTTCTTGCATTAGATGATGAACTCAAAACGTATTTAGATGCAGAAGCAAATACGCCTGCATTTAAAATGGATGGATCATCTGCTCTACCTTTCGAATTTTCTAAGAAAGATGAAAGCGTTGCACATACTGTAAATACAGATGTAGAAACACATCCTGAACATGCGATGATTAGCAATGAACAATTCACCATTGAAAACATGCGCTATGTTGTAGATGTTATGGCAGCATGTATCATTAAAAATGAAGTGCCATTCTGTGAACTCGATGCCCATGCGGGTGATGGCGATTTTGGTATGAGCGTGGCAAAAGGTTTTAAACAACTTAAACGCCAATGGCACGAATTATTACAAGCCGAAAAAATGGATGATTTTTTATTAAATTGTTCAATGATTATTATGGAGCATTGTGGCGGTGCTTCAGGCCCAATTTGGGGTTCAGCTTTCCGTGCTGCAAGTAAAGCAATCAAAGGGAAAAATACTTTAACTGTTGCCGATTTTGCCCATCTTTTACAAAATGCGGTTAAAGGCATTCAAGTTACAGGTGAACGCTCATTTGGTCGTGGTGCTGTGGTTGGAGATAAAACTTTAATTGATGCGCTTGTACCATGTGCAGATTCTTGGTCTTTAAATACAGATAAATCGTTTAAAGAAAACTTTGTATTGGGCGCACATGCTGCTGTTCAAGGTGCTGAATCGACCAAGAAAATAGTAGCACGTATGGGACGTGCAGGAACTGTAGGCGATCGTAGCTTAGGCTATCCTGATGCGGGTGCACATGGTTTAGGCGTAATCTTTACCGATATTGCCAATCATATTAAGTAAGCTATAAATTGAAAAAGCCTCGATAATTTCGAGGCTTTTTTATTTAATTTTAAATGATCATTCACTTACATCACTTAATCGTTCAACAAACAAAACCCCATCTAAATGGTCTATTTCATGTTGCACAATACGCGCAGGAAAACCTGAAAACTCTTGTTCTATGCTCTCGCCCGTTAACGTTTGATAGCTCACACGAATCACTTTTGCACGTGCGACTTGCCCTCTTTCATTTGGCACACTCAAACAGCCTTCTTCACCGAATACTTGTGCATCTGAACGCTGAATAATTTCAGGGTTAATCATCACAATTGCATCCATTTCAGGTGCATCTGGATAACGAATATTGGGTCTAGAAGCCACAATAATCACACGGCGTGAAATATAAACTTGAGGCGCTGCAATTCCTACACCATTTCGTGCAAGCATAGTAACGTGCATGGCATCTGCAAGTGTAGTCAACCACTTTGAACCAAATTCTTGCATACTTACTTCAGTCGCGCATAAAGCTAAAATAGCTTCGCCTTTTTGGGCAACTTTTAAAATTTCAGTCATAAACAATTGCTCAATAAACCGCAAAATTCAATGAAGATAATAGATTATAAAATTATCAATTTTTCAAATTAAAACCATTAAAAAATACCATTCCTTTTACTGCAGAGTAAAAACATAAATAATATAACCATTGATATAATGCTTAAAATTTCACATGTAATTTCCCCATGACATTTAATGGATTAAATTATTTCAGCCTTTTGATTCCCCTCTTTTTTTTGACGGTATCGTTACTTGTTTTTGTACTACGTTCAAAGAAATTGGTATCCATTGAAATAGTCTGGTTTTCTGCTGCAATTTTTGTGTCAGCTTGTGCTCAAATATTACAAACAGCATTACTTCCTGAAGACATTTATATGATTGCCCCACTTGTGGCACTCTTATTTTTAATCAGTATTGTATTGTGTACTCATGCTGTTTATTTACGGTTAAATATTCCTACAAAATGGAATGTTATTATTGGCTCAATTATTTTATCTATTAGTATAATTAGCTACTATTCATATATAGAACAAAATATTGCTGTACGTTTTAGTATCGTTGCGCTCACAACCATGGCCATTTTATTCAACAATGGTCTTAAGTTTATACAAACGAAGCATCCGCATATTTTAGATCGCTTACTTAAATTATGTTTATGTGGGTCAATTTTTGCTGTTTTAATACGTGCTCTTATTCTTGTTTCTATTATTCGGCTTGAAAAAAGTGTAGATCAATTACAAATCATTTGGGCTAGCTCACAATTTTTGATTTTATTTTTTACTTCTCTGCTTTTTGCTTTACTCGCATCATGTTCTATTCTCGACTCAATACGAAAGCTTGAACATGAACGTAATATTGATCCCCTTACAGGCTTACTCAACCGTCGCGCATTAAGAGAAAAAATTGAACATTTCAATATAAATTACAGCATATCTAATGCCATATTAGTTATAGACCTTGATCACTTTAAACGTGTGAATGATCAATATGGGCATTTAATTGGTGACTTAGCTTTGCAACATGTTAGCCATATTATGCGAAAAAATGTCCGCTGCTATGATGAAGTTGCACGTATTGGTGGTGAAGAATTTGTCATTATTTTAAAAGATATCACAAATCAAACCACATTGAATATTGCAGAAAAAATTCGTAAAACCATTGAAAATACTCCGCTTATTGTTCAAACCCAAGAGATCCATATTAATGTAAGTATTGGTTTTAGCTTTTTTAGTCATCCCAAAGAATTTGAAAATGCGTTTAATGAAGCAGACTCACAACTGTATAGAGCTAAAAATTTAGGACGTAATCAAACAATCTCTACATCCGTACATTTGGTTTAAATTTTTATGTCTACAGTCACTGTTTCGGTTTTAGATATACTCACGGAACATTGCTTAAATTCAATTTTGGCATAAAACTTCTCTGCACCATCATCTAAGCCTGTTGCAGTCCAAACTGTGCCCTTAGGAAATTCAGTTAAAAAGTCTGCCTGATAAAAGTCAGCAACCGAATCAAAATTTAAATACAGCTCAGGATGTGTCTGAAGCTTTAAAGCTACAGCATAAAACTGATCTTTTTTATACTGATCAAAATCTAGAATCATGCCGTATCCTTATTTATTCAACCACCAAACCGTTTTGTTTCTGCTGTACTTGCGACCATTGATACCATCCCCAAGCAGCTAATCCTACAAAAGAAGCATATAAAACCGCAGTTAAATATAAGTCTTTATATATAAACATACCTGTATAAATAATATCGACAAACACCCAAAGCACCCAAGTTGCGATATGTTTTCGACTTGTCCAATATGTGCCAAGTAAACTAAAAGCAGCCAATTGAGAGTCTAATAATGGCAATGCCGCATCGGTAAAATAATGCAAACTTAAACCAAATACCAACCCACCTACTGCTGTTATTACGACATGTAATAATATTTTATTCCGAGAAATAGGTTCTATTCGAATTTCATCATCTTGTTTTTTAGTTTTTGACCAATGATAAAAACCGTACATTCCTAAAAATACAAAGACTATTTGTAAAATGGTTTCACCATATAACTTATATTCAAAAAATAAGTAGCCATACACAATATAAGCAATAAGGTTTACACCCCAGCACCATATATGGCGACGAATAGTCAGCACCACACCAATCACACGAACAATAACCGCAAATATTTCTAAGGGAGACATAAATTAATCGATTCCATTCTTTTGGCACATTATGAAATTATTTGCTCGAATCTCAAGTATTCTCATGTAATTTTTATCTTATTCATTTGTGAACTTGCCAGTTTTGACTTCATTTTTAAGATTGATTACAACATCATGATGCCCAACCAACTTAAGTAAGGATACTTTATGTCTACGCAAGCTGTTCTTTCTATTACAGATTCGATTAAGAATATTCAGTTTCCTGCTTTCGATGGCTATATGCTTGCTGGCACACTTTATTCCCCTTTAAATGCTAAAGCGCAAGTTGTAATAGCAAGTGCAACAGGTGTACCACAGCCGTTTTATCGACGTTTTGCTGAATATGCTATGTGCTTAGGCTACCAAGTTCTTTGTTTCGATTATCGTGGTGTTGCTCAATCTGCCCCCAAAACATTAAAAGACTTTCAAATGTCATATTTAGATTGGGGGAAATCTGACTTAGCTGGCGCAATCGATTACTTAAATCAGTTTAACTTACCTATTTTTATGGTTGGGCATTCTTATGGTGGTCAAGCTTTAGGCTTAGCACCCAATCATCATCTTATAAAAGCAATGTACTGCTTTGGTACTGGTGCTGGCTGGCATGGCTATATGCCTTTAAGTGAGCGTATTAAAGTTCAAGTCATTTGGAATATTGTTTTCCCTCCTATGGTCGCAGTTTCAGGCTATTTACCATGGAGTAAATTTAAAATGGGGGCTGACCTACCCAAGCATGTGTATCAACAATGGCGAAAATGGTGTAACAATCCAACCTATTGCTTTGGAGATCCTGAACATCAATATTTACACGATGTTTATGCTCAAATTAAAACACCTATTTATGCCGTTTCAGCACTAGATGATGCATGGGCATTACCTAAATCTCGCCATGCTTTTATGCAACATTATACGCAAGCCCCTATGCATTATATTGATCTCACACCACAACAATATGGTTTAAAAGAAATTGGACACATGGGCTATTTTAGAAAAGGCTCAGAAAAAATCTGGCAAGAAATTTTCGATACTTTTGATACACTAATTTGAGTTATTGAATCTTATGTATTTATAAGAACTCTACACGCTATCATTTTTCACTCATGAGATTCAGGAAGACGATAGCTATATTGATGCTCTTTACCATCTCTATCTACATGAGTAATAAACACTCCATAGCGCCCCACATAATATTCTAAGGACTGATGATAAAATCCCCAATAAATAGACCACTCTTCTAAATCTAAATTGCGTACATTTGTTTGTGTTTGAATGGGCATCTTACTCAAAACATTTTTTTGAATATCTCCCGCATAATCTTTATTCATTTCATGAGTTTTAGATTCTAGAAATATGCTTGCAACATCATCAAAAAGTTGTTGTTCATATTCATCTACAACTTCCACAATTTCTTTAGGCGTGTTTGTGGTTGCTTTTGTTATCGAAACTTTGACAGAGTTTAATTTTGCAAAGTATTTAGACTTAAAAGCTTGATTGATTTTTATTTTGCAAAACACTTTCCAAAAAGCAAAAATAGCTATAATCAAAACAAGAAAAATTAGAAATTTAACCATAAGCGCACCCACGATTTGTATTCACGGCTTACACCCTTACTGTACATTATTTATATCAAAAAATAAAAAAACATCATTTATAAATTAGAAATACTGGTTTTATTTTATAAAATATTTAAGCCTTAGTTTTCATTCTTTTTTATCTTGAAGAAGGCAACTTATATTGCCTTCTTCAAAGACATCAACACCAATTAGTCACGTGTTTTAACATCAAATAATTCAATTTCAAAAATCAAGTTTGAATTGGCAGGAATCACATTACCCATCTTACGTGAACCATATGCTAAATGTGATGGAACGATTAACTTACGTTTCCCACCCACTTTCATGCCCATAATTCCTTGATCCCAACCTTTAATAACACGACCAGTACCAATGACCGTTTCAAAGTAATTACCACGATCTATTGAAGAATCAAACTTTGTACCATCTTCCAACCAACCCGTGTAATGCGTTGTAATTAATGCACCTTTAACTGCTTCTTTACCTGTGCCTTCTACAAGTTCAATAATTTCTAATTCTGTCGTCACGATATTCACCTATCAGCCAAATTTCAATATTTCAAATTATAAAGGAATTCTACAAGAGATATTCTCTAGTAGCAGATCAAATGCTTATTGCAACTGCGTCCACTCAATCTCGGCTTGAGCATTATCACCAATTAAAGTCCACTCACCATCCATCACATTTAACTGCAACTTCATTGTGCGTTCACAAAGGGCTTGAATCGCTTCTGTTGTAGCGGGTGATAACTGCCAAACTTGAACATTTTTTAATGTTTTAAGTTTGCTATTACGTTTGTACCATTCATCTACAGATGAACCATAGGTTACAACTGCAACTTCTTTACAACGTGCACTTGCCTTTTTTACTTTATCTTCGTCTGGGCTACCCACTTCAATCCATTTTGTCAGCTGACCTGTTAAGTCTTTTTCCCAAAGCGCAGGTTCATCTGTTTCAAATAAATCTTTCGTGAATTCTAAAGCTTCATCGGCAAAACGAGCATACGCCAAAATACGCACCATTAAACGCTCAAGGGTTTCAGATGGATGTAAAGCCATTGTCAATTGATAGTCACCATATTGATGAACATCCATATTGGCAATGTTTAAATCTGCTTTATAAATTGTTGCTTTAAGCGCCATGAAATTTTCCTCAAATTTGGCGCCTAGCATATAAGATTTCAACTATTTTTGCAGAAGAAGTTTTATCCGGTCTGCTCAATACGACACTGAAAAAGTGCTTCTTCAAAACTTAACCAATCTTGTTCATTTTGATAAATAATTTCTATACGGCTATCTATGCCTTCTTGTGTAGTCTGATAATTAAATTGATTGGGATTAAAATTAAAAGCTTTCCAACCCTGGTCTGTATTAAATACCGCTTTAATTCGAAGCCAATCTTTTTGTTCACACAATAAATCAAGCACATCATAAAAATTGAATGTCCAACTTTTTGGCATTTTCCAACCTGCAACGCTATAGCCTTGTGCACTTTCTACATAATGATATGGCAATTGCTTAATCACAGGCTTTTCATCAGAAGCTAATGTTTTTTGTATTTTCAATAAAGGCTGAACCAGACGTTTACTGCCCGTATATAACTGATCTACATCCCGTAATTTTAATTCACCTTGAGAAATTAAGAGCCATTTTTGCTGATAGGCTTCATATTCTTTCTTCAAAGTTTCTAAAGCTAAGAAATCGGCGTCCAACATTAAATCTTGATGTGAAATTGCCACCACTTGTGCGACTTTCAACTGATCTTGATACAAATTTTGCGTTGTCCATTCTGTATCGTGCAAACGTGAACCATCCACAACGGTAATCAAACTTCGCATACTTAAGTGTTGTAACCAATGTGGCTCGGTTAACTGTTCTAATAATTGTGCAGGATGCCCTAAGCCAGTCGGTTCAATAAACAATCGATCAACTTTATTTTCAGAAATGAGTCGTGACAATGAAATTTGCATAGGCAGTTGACTACTGCAACACAAACATCCACCCAAAAGTTCTTGAACAGCATACCCCTCCGTTTGTGGCATGAGCTGTTGATCTATTCCTATTTGACCAAACTCATTCATGAGCACCGCCCACATTTCGCCTGCAGGTTTTTGACGCAGTAAATTTTGTAATATTGTCGTTTTACCCGCACCGAGAAAACCCGAAATAATATGAGTAGGAATAGCTTGAGCTGGGGCAATTAATTTCAAAACATACTCACTTTAAATCGCAATTTGTCCATGCTACCAAGAAAAAGTTAGAGTTCAATCACAATTTTAAATTTCAACATACACAAACACTGAAGTAGTAATAAAAAATTACACAGCACTAAACATATTTCTTAAATATAGAATGTAAGTTTGTATTATTTACATTAAAACAAAGATTATTTTTCAACCAAAAATACATATTTCCGAACAAGTAATGAATGTTTTTTACCCACAACATAACAAGAAAAAGACAAATTTAGACCTTATGTATTTACTAGGTTAATAGGAGTGTTTCGCTTTGTTGCTTTTATTGCTCAAAATACAATCGCAAACTAGCATAAGCGAACTCAATATCTATGTGATGGTAGATGTTGCTTATATATTTATATTAAATAAGGTTGCCAAAATGAAACTTACTCAAATTTTACTTGCTACAACTATCGCTGCTGCTGCCGCTACTACTTTCGCAGCTGAAGTACAAACACCGTCTCAACAATCTGAACAAGTTGTAGCTCAAGACCAAGCATCTTCTGAGGTTGCTGCATCTGAAGTTGCAACTTCTGAAGCTACTGCTCAATAATTATTTTTGAGTGCTCCTTTCTTCATTAAGTTCAATTTAGTTTTAGACTTAAATAAGAAATTTTAAATAGCTGAATTGATATCAATTCAGCTATTTTTTTATGTCTAATCACTTTAATGATAGAAAGAAATGATCATTTGATTATATTATTCAATTTCAAAATTTATTTATTACAATAATTATCAATGAGTTAAAAAACATCGAAGATTTTTCATTTACCGAATACACCCAAGTTTTACACTATCGCCTAGCTTGTTCATTCCAAGCGAATACTCGTTAATAGCACCAATGATTTGATTCATGATGGAACGGAAATTCGCTATGGCACATAAAACAAATTACAACACTGACGTTGCAATTTTAGGGGCTGGCCCAGTTGGTCTGACTATTGCCAATTATTTGAGCAAACAAGGTGTTCAAGTCACTGTTATTGAACAATTAGATCAATTAATTGACTACCCACGTGCAATTGGTATTGATGATGAATCGTTAAGAACTATTCAATCTTTAGGTTTAGTTGATCAGGTACTTCCTCATACAACACCAAACCATGCCATGCGTTTCCTTACACCAAAGGGTCATTGCTTTGCAGATATTCAACCATTAACACGTGAGTTTGGTTTCTCACGTCGTAATGCATTTATTCAGCCTCAAGTAGATAACGTATTACTCAATGGCTTAAAACAATACGAAAAAACTGAAGTTTTATTTTCACGTAACTTAACTGAGTTCACTCAAGATGCTCAAGGCGTGACTTTAAACATTCAAACTAAAGATCAACAAGAAGAAATCATTCGTGCAAAATATTTAATTGCATGTGATGGCGGTAACTCGATTGTACGTCGTACTTTAGACATTGGTTTCGATGGTAAAACTGCACCAAACCAATGGATTGTTATTGATATTGAAAATGATCCTCTTGCAACACCACATATTTATTTGTGTTGTGACCCTGTTCGTCCATACGTTTCAGCGGCACTACCACACGGTATCCGTCGTTTCGAATTTATGGTGATGCCAGGTGAAACTCAAGAAGAGTTAAGCAAACCAGAAAACATTGCAAAATTGCTTTCTAAAGTATTGCCAGATTCTGATGGTATTGAAGTGATTCGCCAACGTGTTTACACACACAACGCGCGTATTGCTGACAAATTCCGTGTAGATCGTATTTTACTTGCAGGTGATGCCGCACACATTATGCCTGTATGGCAAGGTCAAGGTTATAACAGTGGTATGCGTGATGCCTTTAACCTTGCTTGGAAAATGGCACTCGTTGTTCAAGGTAAAGCGAGCCCTGATTTATTAGACAGCTATCAGGTTGAACGTAAGGATCATGCTAAAGCCATGATTGATCTTTCAGTGATGGCAGGTCATGTACTTGCGCCACCTAAAAAATGGTATGGTGTTGTACGTGATGGCATTGCATACGCCTTGAACTACATTAAACCAATTAAACAGTATTTATTGGAAATGCGTTTTAAACCAATGCCTCAATACAACGATGGTGCTTTACTTCCTCAAGCGAAGAAAACATCTCCTGTAGGCAAAATGTTTATTCAACCTGAAGTTAAGTTAGAGTCTGGTCAAACAGTATTGCTTGATGAAGTGATTGGTAATGACTTTGCGATTGTAGCTTGGGGTGTAGATCCGAAATGGGGTCTTTCAGAAAGCACGATGAAACAATGGCAAAAACTGGGTGTGAAATTCATTCAAGTGATTCCTGCGGTTCAATTGGGCAATGATAAACGCCAAAAGTTTGAAAATGTGATTACGATTGGTGACATAGGTACAGATATTCGTACTTGGTTTGGTAAAACTGAAGAATCTGTGGTTATTTTACGTCCTGACCGTTTCGTGGCTGCGCTTGCTATTCCACAAACGCTTGAACGTACAAGCCAAGCTTTGTTCTCTAAAATGCATGTAAGCTAAGTTAGGCTTCATACTTAAAAACCACGCAAATGCGTGGTTTTTTATTGAGAGGAATTCTGTGATTATTTATTTTCTATTTCAAATAATCGCCATTGTGTTAAATGGTAAAGAAAAATGCCTTTTAACTATATTATGGGGAAATTACCCAATTAATAATTTCCTCTTTGTATTGACTAAGATTTTGGCTATTCAAAATAGGATCTTTATTAAAGATACTTATTAGTGTTGAGATAATAATATCTCCCTCAACGATATTTTCGATCAATTTTTCTATTTTTTTAATCAAAATAGTATTATCAATTTTAGTATCAATACAGCCATCTAAACCTCTAGTTAAAGAATGAGCTATTTCATTTCTTGATTTGCGTGCTTCATGTAATATTGTAGATAATTTTTCTGGCAAACCTAAGGTTCGAATGCTTTTATCAAGCGTAAGATATTTTTGCGTTTTTTCAACTAATTCATTAAATTCTGCCTCGGTTATTAGTTTTTTTGTTTCATTCTCTGTGTCCAGTTCATTACCTTGCTTTTCTATAATTCGTAGAGTTATTTCTTCTTTTATTTTTATTGCTTTAGACATACTTACACACATAGAGTCAAATCTAGTTGCTATAATTAAGCAGCGACCGAATACACCATGTAAGTAATCCGAATTTTCCGTTCTTTCAAAGTCTTCAAAAAATATTACTAGTGACATATATTTCCTATATAGAAGTTTAATATTTCTAAAATCAATATCTTAATACTTATATAAAAGCCCAGTCACTACAAACTGGGCTTTTATAAAATATTTAATCAAACAACAGATCTAAAACTTAATTAAACCCTAAATAAAACTGATCTTTTAAAACTTTTAAAATCAAATCAATCGCCGCATTTTTTTGCCCTTTCGGATAACTCGCATATAGCTCAATCATCGGCAAAGGCTCAATAGTATTTTTCACCACAATTTTATCGCCCAAAAGTGGAATCACATAAGCAGGCACCAAACTCCAACCCCCCCCCATTCCAACTAAATTTACATTCAATAAAATATTCGTTGAATGCTGAACCACATCTACATTCAATTTAGACTTTTTGAAAAAGTCTTGAATAATTTTATGTAATTGAGGCGATGCATCTTCATCACTAATCACAAATTTTTGCTGGTTAAAACTCTTAATACTTACGCTTTTTTGTGCAGCAACAGGTGAATCTTTAGGAACAATTAAAGCCAAAGGCTCTCTAAATATTTCCACAAATTCTAAATCTTCGGAATCATCCACATAGCGAGTAAAGGCAATATCTAAATTCCCTTTTTTTAAGGCTTTAAACTGATCTGCATCGGTTTGACTATGAAAATGAATATTCAAATCAGGAAACTGAGCACGAATATTCGGCATAATATAAGGAAACACCTTCATTTCCGCTACGGGCACAAAGCCGATATTCAGTTGTAAATCATTCTTTTTTGCCACTTTACGTGCATCTTCAATGGCTTGCTCTGCATGTTCAAGTGAAAGTAAAGCTTGCTTTAAAAAAGCTTGCCCTTCTGCTGTTAGCTCCACTTTTCTATTAGTACGAACTAACAATTGCACACCAACTTCATGCTCTAAATCTTTAATTTGCTGACTTAATGAAGGTTGTACAGTACACATACGTTGTGCAGCTTTAGTAAAGTTCAACTCTTCTGCAACAGCAACAAAATATCGTAAGTGTCGTAATTCCATGTATATCTCCTATGCACTTTGTTTTTGACGGAGTGCAGGTGCAACGGTAGCTCTGTAAACCAATAACGTTAAAACAATAATCACGCTACAGAGTAAAAATGTATTTTGAAAACCTATCCAAGAAATGAAGATTCCCATAATGACTGAACCAACAGCCAAGCCAATATCAAATAAAGTGAAGAATGTAGAAATTGCATGTCCCATTCGCATTTTAGGAACACTTTGAATAGCAACTGTCTGTAAACATGGAAACAATGTTCCATAACCTATTCCAATAAATACTGCAGATAACCAAAGTGTCCATTGATTATTCACAAAACTAACAATAACCATGCCTATCGCAAAAAAAATGAATGACGGGTACATCACTGCACTTGGCCCTTTACGGTCAAACATTTTGCCTACAAATGGACGAACAACAATCATAGAAACTGCAAAAACAATGAAGAAAATACTCGCGTATTCAAAGAGGTTTTTACTTTCACTGTAAGCTGTAATAAAGCTTAAAATACTTGAATAAGTTAAGGCTGTAAGTAAAGCCACTAATCCAACAGGAATAACTTTCGTTTCTACAATGTCATGTAAGTTAAGCTTTTGCTTTACTTGAGTATCTTTAACTTCATAAGGCTGTTCAGGTATTTTCAGCATTAAACAAAAAATAAAACCTACCGCCATTAAAATGGACAACAATGCGAATAAGGTATTAAAACTTGCATATTGAATAACAGTTAAGGCAATTAATGGTCCAATCACAACACCAAGGTTGGTCGACATTACAAAATATCCCATACCCTCACCTTTACGGTGCTCAGGAATGAAGTCATTTGCAACAGGAACGGTAACGGTCGTTAATATACTGAACCAAAACCCATGTAAAAAACGCACAAGTAATAAAGACCACATACTATCAATCCAGATATAACTCAAAGCGAATAATACAAAGAGCAACTCCGAGCCTCTAAATGTGAGTTTTTTCCCTAGTTTTTGGCTAATTAATCCTGAAAATGGTCGAATAGATATAGATGAAACAAGAAATAATGTAAGTGCTAAACCTGCTTGCTCAATTGTTCCACCCAAATCTTTCATAATATAAATGGGTAAAACAGCAAGTAATGCAAAATAATAGGTAAATAGAAATAGATTATTAAATACACATAAGATAAATGATTTATTCCACAACTGTTGCTGAGTAGTATCGTTCATTATTTTTATCCCATTACTCAGCAACGTTTTTAATCAATATTGGACTTAACACAAAATCGACTAATTCTGAAATATAGACTTCATCTGGAATTTTATTAAAAAAGATAATTTGATAATGCAAAGGTGCATACAAACTATCGAGCATCAGTTCAAATGAATAATTCGCAATAATTTCATTACGCGCTATCGAATGTTGAAGCAGTTTCCTCACTTGTTCACGGCGTGGCAATAAATATTGTTGGAAAAACTTCCCGGCAGATTCTCGATGTTCTGCCATAACCACCAATAAGGCACGACCAACCCCTTGGCTTAATGCGTGGCTCAATTTAAGAAGTTGTTGCTGTAAATTAAATGTTAAAGACTGCTCAAAATCTAAATCAAAAACTGATTCTGTTTTATAACCAAATGCTGAAAAAACTAAATCAGATTTGTGCTTCCACCAGCGGTATATTGTTGATTTACCTACCCCTGCTCGGGCTGCAACATCTTCAATAGTCAGCTTTGTATATTCCATTTCTTCTAGCGCTTCAATAACAGCATTCAAAATTTCATGCTGTTTACGCGAACACTTTTCTTCCATGTGCATCACCATAAAACGATACGTATCGTTTTATTTTATAGTATTCAAACTATATGCCTCTATACAACTTAAGGTGTATACATATTTTTCCATAAAAAAAGACTCCATTAAGGAGCCTTTTCTTACCACGTCAAATTTAACGTGCTTTTTTATAAATACTGCAAGAAGGATGATGACTTTCTTGAAGACGAGCAACCTTACGATGCTCTGCCGACTCAAAACGGCAACGTTTCCAATCATTATCTAAATTTAGTGCAGGAATTTGTTTTGGTTTTCCTGCTTCATCTACAGCAACCATTGTGAAATAGCAGCTGTTTGTATGACGTACTGTACGCTTTTGAATATTTTGCGCTTCTACACGAATACCAATTTCCATAGAAGTACGACCCACATGGTTGACACTTGCAAGGAATGTCACCATTTCACCCACATGAATAGGTTCTTTAAACGTTACTTTATCTACAGAAAGCGTAACAACATAACTACCCGAATAACGGCTTGCACATGCGTACGCTACCTGATCGAGTAATTTTAAAATTGTTCCACCATGAACATTACCTGAAAAGTTTGCCATGTCTGGTGTCATTAAAACTGACATTGTAAGCTCAGACTGATCTTCTAATATTGGGGCAATTTGATCTAATGGGGACATTACGTTCTCTAGACTCGTTTAAAGACAATAAGATATGTGAATAATATTATATCGCTTTTTTTAATCATTTTTCCGTTTGCTTATCTAAAAATGTCATCATTATTTTTTATAATGATTAGTACATCATTCACAAAAATGTATAATAATTTACTTGCCTATCGTTTTAATTTATTGTTTCCGTAATTTTTTTATTGAATAAAACAAAAAAACATAATATTCAATAGTTTTTAAAATACAAAAAAGAAACATTTAGCAATGCATTCGGTAAATTATCCTATCTACCGAATTCATTGGATAAATTTAAAACTACTTGATTGCTCTAGGTACAAGTCTCAACATCTCCTGTGCAATGTTTCCATATTTAATTATATTTTTTCCATCCAAAATTGCTTCTATTTCAAATGAACCATCAACATTTTTATTAATTACTGTAAACACAACATTTTCTATCGTTGCCATCATCACATCTGAACCAATACCAATTTTATTCATAAATCATCCTGTTATTGATTATCCAATATCTTTGAAATTAAAAATTATAAACATCCATTCAAACGATAAAATTATAATTAAATACAACCAAACGTTAAACATAAATTATTGAATTAATTGGTAGATTTTTAATAAAATTGCAACACTTATAGAAATTAAATCTAACTTAAGATAAATAAAATAGATTTTTCAATATTTTATTTTCATATAAATTTTTCTTGAGTATTCTGTAATATAAAAAAAGACCTAATAAAAGTAGGTCTTTAAAATTTAGCCAATCTATTCTTCTGCGATAAAACGATCTGAATTCTTTACAACTGAATAATTATCTATAAGTTGTTTTAATTTAGGAATGATTTGATTAGTCGCATTTTGTCCTGCAAGCATCGTTTGTTCACGACCACTCACATCAAAAATATGCACTTTTTCACGCAAATCAGGTTGAATAATGATATCTGCTTCTTTTAATTCTTCATGCGCTAACTGCTTCTGCATAATATTAATATTCTGATTAAACAATCCCCAAACATTCGAGGTCTCTGTATGAACAGGTTGTGCCAATATATCTACAGCAATAATAATATCTGCACCCAACTCCTTTGCAATTTCAACAGGTACGGGGCTAACTAAACCACCATCTACATATTCATCATCGCCAATTTTTGTGGGTATAAACATACTAGGAATTGCAACCGAAGCCCTTACAGCTTGTCCTGTATTACCATAATTAAAAACAACTTTTTTCCCTTCTTTAAGCTCCGTTGCAACAACATACATTGGCGTTTTTAAAGCTTGTAATGGCGTATTATTCACTTGCTCATTCATAAAATTTTCAACTTTTTGTCCTTCAAAAAAGCCTTTTCTATCAATGGTTACATCACGAACATCATTTGCTTTTAAATTTAATGCAACTTCTCTTAACTCCGCTGCATTCTTACCACTGGCATACAGTGAACCCACAATACTTCCTGCGCTTGTACCCACAATAAAATCTGGGTAAATATGATTTTTTTCCAAAACTTCAATAGCACCAATATGAGCATAACCTCTTGCTCCACCACTTCCTAAAACCAATGCAACAACTGGCTGTGTTGAATCTTTCTTATTCTTTCTAAAATCTACTCGATTAGATACTTCTCGAGCATCTTCCACAGTATTATTCGCCATTAATTTTGACTTATTATTTTGCTGAACTGAAGAAAGACTTTGACAGCCCGTAAGTAATAAAACGGTACATGCAAATATAAGATTTAACTTCAACATCTTGCCTTTCATTTTTAAATTGATCGCTTATACCATACTATTAATTTATGGATAAATTTAAGATTTCTAATTTAACTTTGTTTCAATTTTTCTAAATCATTCTCTACTTAATTATTTAGTCAAAAAACAGCCTCTATAAAAGAGGCTGTTTAGACGTTAAAAAATTACCAAATATCTGAATTTACTTTGTCTTTAAATTGAGGATGTTCATCCAACTTAAACACAGGCTCTTTAATTCCTCTTTTCAACTGTGTTCTGTAGTCTTTCAACAACATCATGAAGAATGGCGTTAACAATACAATCGCTAATAAGTTAATGCATGCCATACTTCCCATAAATAAGTCAGCCATAGACCAAATTAATGGAACACTTGTAATCGCGCCAAAATAAACCATAACCAATACAAAAACACGGAAAATAAACATCAAATGCTTATTATTATTAATAAATTGGATGTTTCCTTCAGCATAAGCATAGTTACCAATGATAGAAGAAAATGCAAACATAAATAAAATGATTGCTAAGAAATCTCCACCCCACATACCAATCTGACTTTCCAATGCCATTTGAGTTAAAGTCACCCCCTCAAAGCCAGCATCATGATACATACCCGAAACTAAAATAATAATTGCGGTACATGTACAAACGACAAAAGTATCTACAAACACACCCAACATCTGCACCAAACCTTGGTTTACAGGATGTTTTACATCAGATGCTGCCGCGGCATTAGGTGCAGACCCCATACCTGCTTCATTTGAGAATAATCCACGCTTAATCCCTTGCATCATTGCCATTGAGACCATAGCACCAAAGAAACCACCTGCTGCCGCATCAAACTCAAAAGCTTTGCTCAAAATTAAGTGAAAGACATCTGGTAAAATATTGTAGTTACTAACAGCAATATAAAGTGCGACAGCCAAATACAATAAGGCCATTAATGGCACAACACTTTCGGCAACTTTTGCAATACGTTTAATACCGCCAAAAATAACCAATGCTGTTAAGAAAACAAGTGCTAAACCAACCCACGAAACTTCTAAATGTAGGTTACCCAATGATAAAACTGGGTTTGTTTTATTCCATCCCCAAGCATGCGAGGTTGCACCAATAATTGCATTGGCTTGTACTGCATTAAAAACAAAGCCATAAGTGAAAATTAAAGAAACGGCAAAAACAACACCCAACCACTTTTTCTTTAAACCCTGAGTAATATAATATGCAGGACCACCACGAAATTGTTGATTTTGTTTATCACGAATTTTAAACAACTGAGCCAGTGATGACTCTACAACAGCAGAACTCATACCAAGTAATGCTGTTACCCACATCCAAAATACTGCCCCTGGACCACCAATTGCGATAGCAATAGCAACGCCCGCAACATTTCCCACACCTACACGACTCGCCAGCCCTGTCACAAATGCCTGAAATGGTGTAATACCATGCGCATCATCGCCTTCTTTACGGCTGCTTTTCATTACCTTTAAACTATGAAATAGCATGCGTATCTGCACACCACCTGTAATCACTGTATAAAAGCCACCTACAGCTAAAAGAAAGATGACTAAAAAATCCCATAGTGGCGTATTTAGCGTATTCACCAAAGCCAATAAGCGTTCGTTCAAATGCTCATCCATATGCAGTCCTACAAGCTTAAAATTCAAATTATGATTAGAACCCGTTCATATTTATTAAAAAATATAGTCACGCCCTAAAATGTGGACGCATTATGCATTTTTATGAACAATTATTTAATTATCTTTTACAATTTACTAATAAACTGCAGAATAAACAAACAAAAAAACAGGAGCAAATAGCTCCTGTTCTTCAATTTAAACTTAAATGCTTAAATTAGAAATTGTACTTAGCCATAAAGCCTACGCGATCATCATTGTATTTATCGCCTGCAAAGGTTTTACGATCACCTTTCACATATTCAACACCAAAATCAATTGGCTTAACAGGTGAATAAATGAAATTTAACCATGCTTGAGATAAGGTTTTATTTGCACCCGAATTATTTTTTGCAAAGGTAGTATCATCATCAGCAATGATTGTACCGTAACCTAATGTACTACGTAATTTTGGAGTAATGCGATAAGTTGCACCAATGTTCGCCGCAATCGCTTCATTTTGTTCAATAGAACCATTCACGACAGAATATGCACTGTTACTACCAATTAAATATTGATTGTTACCTTTTACATATGACACATCAGCAACTAATTGCAAAGGGTCGATTGGCTTAAAGCTCACGCCACCTGCCACACCATATGCAATTTTATCATCACGGATATTATCATCTTTATATTGTTCAACAAATGCACGTGCTGAAACCTCACCCCCCTCAAAACCTTGAACAACTTTAGCAGTTAACACAGGTAACGAGTATTTTGTGTTAGATACAGATTCTGATTTAGGCTCAACAAGACCAGTAGTTTGGTTAATTGCATAAACTGTTTTAGACCCAGAAATACCCGTGCTTTTCCCTTGTTCAGCAGAGAAAATTAATTTTGTTTTAGGCGCAACATTAAAACCATAACGAACTTGTGGAAGACGTGCTGTCCCCGTACCAACGTTAGTTGAGAAATCAATCATTTCAGGTGAATAACCACCTAAGAAGTTAGACGTTGTTTGACCTACTAACCAATTATTATACGTTAAGTATGCATGACGCACTCGTACCGCAGTACCTGTAGAATCTTCAGTTTTTCCAGCAAAGTCAATTTCAACTTTACCGCCTACATCTGCTCCTTCCACGTTTGTTTTAAAATCTAAACCTAAACGAGTTGTTTTAGCTGTAGAACGTAATTTATCTTTTGTAGCCCCTGTAGTAGAAGCTACACTACTAAAGTCACTATCAGCACCTTCAATGATATAGTTTGCATCTGCACGTACAAAACCATAAAGATTTACATTTGCACCAGCTTTAGACTTTAAACCAGCTAAAGCAGATTGTGCTGGTGCAGCTTTTACTTGCTCAATTTGAGAAGCTTGCTGTAATTGCACTTGTTGTTGCTGCTGAATAAGTGTTTTTAGTGTTTCAACTTCTTGACGAAGCTGTTGAATTTGTTTTTGCTCTGCTGTTGCAGCATTTGCAACCGTGCTTAACATTAAAACTGATACAGTTGCCGCTAAGCTTTTTGCTACAAACTTAGTCGTTAGCAATTGACTCATGAAATTCTCCAAAATTTAAAATTGCGTCCGTGACTTTTTCTTTCAAGGTTATTTATATATTCCCAATAACCAAAAACTCAAAAGCTTTATAGATGAAACATCCGTATACAGAAGCTTAAAATATAATTATTACAACTTGTGTAATTTAGTTATTAATTCAATCCATGAATAAAACACTTCTCGAATTATGGATTTAATGTAACAAGTTCTTACCAATATTAAAATCAGTTTTACTGAATTACTTATAAAAAAATATTAATATTTTTTATTAAAAATAACAAACCATTGTTTTTTAACAAAATTTAAAACAATGAAAATCCAGAAAAAATCTTAACTATACACTTATGTATTATATTTATTTTTTAAATACTAAGCTATTTAGTTGATATTTAATACACATTTAAAAATAAAATAAATTTCCGATAACTTTCTAACCTAAAATTAGAATTTAATATTTAAAAATTACATGAAAGTTATATGAAACAACATAAAGAAATGAAAATTTTTCCGAAAATCTATGTAATACCATTTTAAAATCTATAACTTTACTTAAAGACAAATTTAATATGTACATAGTATTATCTTAGTCATCGTTTCGGTTCACCCCAAAACAAACTTAAAACTTAAAATATTCACCATATATTATTCAAGGATCTGCTTTGAAATCTTGGCTTATACGTCTAAAACAAACAACTTACAACACGACGTTTATGTATAGCATTAGAATGATCATTGCATTCTCAGGTACGGCTTTTTTACCCTATTTTATGGGAAACCAACTTGCAACTATTCCCTTAACCTTAGGTGTTGTAGCGGCAGGTATCAGCGATATTGATGACAGATTTTCTGCGCGTATTCAAAACCAACTTTATACCTACTTAGGTTTTTTCATTACCGCCACATCTATTCAATTACTGTTCCCTCATCCATTTTTATTTGCTTGTGGATTAATTATATCCTGCATTTGCTTAATATTATTAGGCTCTTTAGGTCGTAGATACGCCACCATTGCCTATGGTTGTTTAATTGTTTCTGTCTATTCTATGTTAGGCGTTCATATATTTGAAAGTTGGTATATGCAACCCTCTTTATTGGTAATTGGTGCCGCATGGTATGGACTCATTTCAACTATCAGCTTTTTACTTTTTCCTGTTCGAGAAGTACAAGATAAACTTTCTTTATGTTATTCATCATTAGGTGACTTTTTATTTGCTAAATCAAACCTTTTTGATGTCGATATGACACCAAAGAGTTATCAACAAAGTATGATTGATCTTTCATTAGAAAATGGAACATTAGTCGGAATTTTCAACCAAATGAAGACTGCTTTACTCACACGTTTAAAGGGCGATCGTGGGCAAAAAGATACCCGTCGTAGCTTACAATACTATTTTGTTGCTCAAGATATTCATGAACGTGCAGACTCAGCACATATCGACTATCAAAAACTAGCTAAAATATTCGAACACAGCGATGTACTTTTTCGTTTTCAACGTATCTTATCTTTACAAGGAAAAGCCTGTAAGGATTTAAGTCAAAGTATTTTGAAACGTGAAGTTTACAATCATAACCAGCGTTTTAAGCACGCTTTTCAAAACCTAAAACACTCTCTTGAAAAGTTAAAAACAGATGATGCTTTTGATCAAATTTGGGTAAATTCACTTTATTCTTTATATCAAAACCTAAAATCGATTGATGCCCAGCTTAAAAACTTAGAAACAGAACGAACTATTTCGCTCGAAAAATCTAAACACATTGAAAATCAACTTAAAGATGATGATTTAAAAGGTTGGGATGATATTGTTGTTCGTATAAAACAAAACCTTACTCCTGAATCAGTTTTATTCCGTCATGCTATTCGTATGTCTGTCGTACTTTTAGTTTCGTATATTTTTGTACAAATTACAGATATTCAATATGGATACTGGGTGCTTTTAACTGCATTATTTGTCATTCAACCCAACTTCAACGCAACCAAACGTCGCTTACGCCTAAGAATTGTAGGTACACTTATCGGTATTATTATTGGTTATGCCATTTTGTACTTTATTCCATCTGTAGAAGGACAATTACTTCTACTTATTATTAGTGGTGTTTTATTTTTTGAATTACGTAGTAAACAGTATGCTCAAGCAACTGCATTTATTACCATTTTAGCCCTTATTAACTTTAATTTAGATGGATTAGGTTTTGCAGCTGCCTTTCCTAGAATGCTTGATACACTTATTGGCTGCGCACTCGCATGGCTTGGTGTCACTTTTATTTTTCCAGACTGGAAATTCCGACGTTTACCGCGCAATATTTCACGTTCACTCAATGCTCAAAGCAACTATTTATCTGAAATTATTGAGCAATATAAAACAGGTCGAAATAACGGTTTAACTTATCGTATTGTTCGTCGCGCTGCTCACAACACAGATGCGGATGTTGCATCACTTATATCTACCTTGGCTACAGAACCAGATTTTGATCCAGATCAGAAAATTCTCGCCTTTGAATTTCTATGCTTAAACCATACTTTCTTAAGTTACATTGCAGCTTTAGGTGCACATAGAGAAAAAATTCAAGATCAAGAGATTTTGGCATTGCTAGATAAAGCACTCAATGATATTAATGGTGCATTACTTCGAGATGAAGTACCCGATTTAAGTGCTCAAAACATGCTACAAAAAATTCGTCAACGCTTAACGCTAAATACAGATGAAGATCAAAAATCTCTCATTATTTTACAGCAATTATCTTTGATGATGAGTATATTGAATCAACTTAGTCGCTTAAAGCAAAGTTTGAGTCATGATAGAGATGAACATTCCACAGAATTAGCATCTTTATAAATAGGATGAATATGCAACAATATACTCCTGAAATGTCTCAATTAATGCTACACTTTTTACAGTTCTAAATTTGTTAATTTCACTATGACCGCGAAAAATTTATACGCTTATACATTACAGCCTGTAAACTACGAAATCTCTGAAGCTGAGCAACGTAATGCTCAACTTACAATTTGGCGTAGTACCAATAAAATTGGCATGAAAGCTTGGGCTATCATGGGGGTTGTTGCCTTACTTTCGATTCTAGGCATTGTTCTACTAAAAAACTATTCAACTATTTTCTGTTGGGTTGCTCTTATCAGTGTTGTTACATACTACCTAGTACGTCGCTTTGGTCTAGAATGGTATGTTAAACGCAAAATGAATGAGTTCCCTGTTCAAGAAATTGCAGGTATCCGTTTAGGTGTTCAACCTCATGGTATCGTAATGCGTCAGAAAATGGGGCTTCAAGAAGGCGTTGGTAGCGTTTCTTGGACAGACATTTATGAATGGTACAACACACCTGATTTCCTTTTAGTTAACTTCAAGGTTAAAGATCAACAAGGTGCATACATTCTTCCAAAACGCTTAGACTCTAAAAACTTTTCTTTTAATACAATTCGCAAACACTTAAAAGAAACAGTGGGTGAAGCTAAAAGCATTTAATTGCTAAAATAAAAATTAACCTCCTTTATAGGAGGTTTATTTTTATTAATCACATATTGAGAATAATTATTATTTAAATAATTCACTATTACTTCAAAATCTTGATATATAATTGAGAATAATTCTTCCTATCACTACAACGTCTCATGTTTAAGAAAACATTTTTTCAAATACATTGGTTCCTAGGAATTAGTGCTGGTCTTATCCTTTCTCTTATGGGGGTTACAGGTGCCATTTATTCATATGAACAACAAATTCTAAAAGCAATTAATCAAGACAGTTATGTTGTTCAAGTACAAAACACAGAAAAACTAACACCTGCTCAAATTTTTCAACAATTTAGCCAAGAAAACCCGACAACAAAAATTAATAGCATTACCATTTCTAAAGATCCTGAAGCATCATCAACGGTTAACATTGCAAAAGAAGGTGCACGTCGTGGCGTAAATGTCATGATTAACCCCTATACAGCTGAAGTACTACCTGAAATCAAAGGACAAAAATTCTTTCAATTTATTCAGCAATTACACCGTAATTTAACTGTTGGCCCTATAGGTAAACAAATTACGGGTGCATGTACACTTATCTTAATTTTCTTTGTATTAAGTGGATTATATTTACGCTGGCCAAAAAAACACTCGATTAAACAATGGTTTGCTATTAAGCCTAAACTTAAAGGTCGCAACTTCATTTGGGACTTACACGCAGTTGTAGGGACTTGGGTTGTCATTTTCTATCTTTTACTTGCATGTACTGGACTCTATTGGTCGTATGATTGGTGGCGTAATGGCATGTTTAAAGTACTTGGTGTAGAACGCCCTCAAGCTCAAATGCAGATGAATCAACCACGCCCGCAAGGTGCTAATGCAGAAAATCAAGCAACACGTGGTGAAAATCCTGAATCGAGAGAAAAGAAAGAAGTAAAAACACTACAACCTGAACAAATTAGTATAGCTTTAACACAAGCTTGGACAGGTTTTAATAGCCAAATTGGACGTGATTACTCTACTCTTACCTTAACCATTCCTAAAAAACCAAATGGTGAAATGGAGTTAAGTTTTGTCGATGCTGTTGCACAACACGAACGTGCTCGCAATAAAGCAACTTTTGACTACAAAACATCTCAACTTAAAGATATTGAACTTTATGAAGATAAAAAGTTAAATGAAAAAATCATGAGTAGCATGCTTCCTGTGCATCGTGGTAGTTTCTTTGGCCCTATCTATCAATTCTTTGCAATGATTTCTGCATTATTAATGCCTTTATTCTTTGTCACAGGTTGGATGCTCTACCTTAAACGTCGCAAGCAAAAGAAACTCACCCTTGCTGCACGTAACACTCAATCAAGTTTCATCATAGATCCAAATGCAAAGCCATGGCTTATTGTTTATGCATCTCAAACAGGTGTTTCAGAACAACTTGCATGGAGTACTGCAACTAGCCTACAAGAAGCACACCAGCCTGTAACAGTTAAATCTGCACAACAAGTGAGCCTAGAAGATTTACAAAATGTAGAACAAGCTTTATTCGTTGCAAGCACCTATGGCACAGGTGATGCACCCGATTTAGCCTCTAGCTTTGAGAAAAAAGTAATGAGCTCTTCTGCAAATTTAAGTCATTTAAGCTTTGCGGTGCTTGCTTTAGGTTCAAAAGAATATGCAGAAACTTATTGTAGTTTTGGTCATGCGATTAACACATGGCTTAAAAACAATAATGCGCATTCACTTTTTGATGTTATCGAAGTAGATAATGCAAATAAAGATCATATTAAGCAATGGAATGAAGCACTTGCTCACTCAACTAAACTAGATTTACAACATGTTTCAATTGATAAAACATTCGATCAATGGACACTCAAAAATCGCACCCTATTAAATACAAATAGTTTAGGTGCACCTGCATTTAGTCTTGAACTAACCCCTTCTCATGATGCAATTTGGCAAGCGGGTGATATTGCTGAAATTCAACCTGGAAATAGTGCCGAAAGAATTCAACAATTCATGCAAAAGCATCACATTGCTGAAAGCTCAAAAGTAGACTCTTCTGGTATCCGTATTGAAACAGCACTCCTCTACAAAGATCTAACATGTGAAATTGAACCTTTTGCAAATTTAGATCACCTACTAGAGCAATTAACTGATTTAGCTACTCGTGAATATTCAATTGCAAGTATTCCATCTCAACAAGTTTTAAGGCTTGTTGTACGTCAACAATCGAATACTCTTGGGCAACTTGGTTTAGGTTCAGGCTGGTTAACGGAACACTCAAAATTGAATACCACGATTAGTTTACGTATTCGTACCAATGAGTCATTCCATCTTATCGATGATAATAGACCAATTATCTGTATTGGTAACGGTACAGGCATTGCAGGTTTAATGAGCCTACTTCATGCTAGAGTTCGTCAAGATTATTCACAAAACTGGCTCATTTTTGGTGAACGTCAAATTCAACATGATTACTTCTTCCAAGAAACGATAGAGGCTTGGAAAAACATGGGAATGCTACAACATTTAGATTTAGCCTTCTCTAGAGACCAAGCTGAAAAAATCTATGTTCATCACAAATTATCGGAACATGCAGATGAGCTTAAAAAATGGATTAATGACGGTGCAGTGATTTATGTGTGTGGCAGCATGGAAGGTATGGCTTCCGATGTAGATCGTACATTAAATGAAATTTTAGGTGAAAATACTCTTGACCAATTACGCCAAGATGGACGTTATAAACGAGATGTTTATTAATCCATGAGTTAAGCACAATAGTTCACTAAAAAACCGAGTTCAAGGACTCGGTTTTTTAATACTTTTATCAACATAACATTTAGATATATAATTTAGTAAATAACACAATTACCATGCTCTCTTATAACTCTAGAACAATTCTATTCTTCAATGATATCTATCTGATAAATTTATAAAATTCTTATTAAGCTATGATTCCCATATAAACCAATAGCATAATCTTTTAGGATTATTGTATCTAAAAAATGGGAATAATGAATAAACGTAATAAACGTAATAAACGTAATAAACGTAATAAACGTAATAAACGTAATAAACGTAATAAACGTAATAAACGTAATAAACGTAATAAACGATAGGTTCGAATTAAATTTGGTAATTTACTTGATAAAAATATGAATTGTACAAAAAAGATATGACTATAAAATTTAATAATATATTTCTAATTATATTTAAATATATGGTGGGCGCTGACGGGATCGAACCGCCGACATTCTGCTTGTAAGGCAGACGCTCTACCAACTGAGCTAAGCGCCCTGAGGAGTAAAAATAATATATTATTTTTACGATGCAAGACAAACGAATTACGTAGTCTTGGCATTTTGATCACATTTTTCACATCAGGGAATGAAAAATGGCGCAGCGGACGGGACTCGAACCCGCGACCCTCGGCGTGACAGGCCGATATTCTAACCAACTGAACTACCGCTGCATCGCTATACTTATTACTAAGTATTTATCTTATAAATAAGATATGGTGGGCGCTGACGGGATCGAACCGCCGACATTCTGCTTGTAAGGCAGACGCTCTACCAACTGAGCTAAGCGCCCTTAAAGGGTCAAACATTTAGATTTTAAAATGGCGCAGCGGACGGGACTCGAACCCGCGACCCTCGGCGTGACAGGCCGATATTCTAACCAACTGAACTACCGCTGCATCAAAAAATCTGGTGGGCGCTGACGGGATCGAACCGCCGACATTCTGCTTGTAAGGCAGACGCTCTACCAACTGAGCTAAGCGCCCTTTAAAAGGTCTATTACGTAAATGGCGCAGCGGACGGGACTCGAACCCGCGACCCTCGGCGTGACAGGCCGATATTCTAACCAACTGAACTACCGCTGCACTTACACAATATCTCTATTAAAGCACAAACAATGTATTAAGAACTTAAAATGGCGCAGCGGACGGGACTCGAACCCGCGACCCTCGGCGTGACAGGCCGATATTCTAACCAACTGAACTACCGCTGCACTATAAGTATCTTAACTTTGAAAGAAGCTTGGTGGGCGCTGACGGGATCGAACCGCCGACATTCTGCTTGTAAGGCAGACGCTCTACCAACTGAGCTAAGCGCCCTTTCAAATCGACTTCATCGCTTGATGAGGTGCATTATAGAGAATCCTGACAGTCTGTCAAACGCTTTTGTAACTGTTTTCCACATTTTCAGCTTGAGTGATTAAAAAATAGGTTATTCGATTCAAAAACAAGCAAATTTCATGATTTTTTTAGAAAAAAATACTTGTTTCTATCCTTTTCACTCACATCTTCTTTTAACTTAAATACAAAAAATAGGATATTTTTAGGTGCTTTTTAAATATTGAGCAATTTTTTTTCAGAAATATAGACTAATGCTTTTTCTGAAATCAAATTAAATAGCTCAATCACATCTACATTTCTCATTCGAATACAGCCATGAGACTTTGGAATGCCCATTGGTTCTGTATCTGGCGTTCCATGTATATAGATATAACGCTGAAATGTGTCACACCCTTCACCTAAATTAAATCCTTCCTCTAACCCACTTAACCAAAGTATGCGAGATAAAATCCAATCTTTTTCAGGAAATGCTTCCGCTAAATCTTGATTATAAATTTCGCCTGTTTCTTGACGTGCAATAAATACTGTATTTTCTGGTGAATTTTCACCTACTTTTATAGCAATTTCATGCCATCCTCTTGGTGTTTTTCCTGAATTCTCTTTTTCACCAATACCATTTAGACCGCTAGAAATGACATAAAGCTTTTTATGTTTCGGTAAATATAAAATCTGCTCTTCTAAATCGATTAAAATATCTGCTTGTTCTAGAGTATATTTCATTTTTCTCTGTGATCTCCCTCAAGCTCTGGTTCTGGTCTTAACCATAACCAAATTGCAACTATCAACATAGTAACGTCTGTGAAAACTTTAACAGCAAGCGGTGCACTGGTAAATAACATCAGAATACCGCTTGCAAGCATCATAATACTTGCAAACCATTTTGCTTTTCTTGGCACAGTTCCATTTGCACGCCATGCTTTTAATGTAGAACCGTATTTAGGATGATTCAATAACCATGCATCCATTTGTGGCCACCCCTTAGATGCCGCCCATGCTGCTAAAATAAGAAAAACCGTTGTTGGCATACCTGGCAATAACGCCCCAATGAAGCCAAGTATTACGAAGATGATAACCAAACTTCGCCAAAACAACATTTTCATAGATTTTTCCTACGTTAATCATTTTTGTAGTATAAGTTGTTTTAAATGATTATCTGTTGCATTTCTTCACTTTTTAGCTTGGATTTAACATGCCTCACGCTCCAACAGCATTAATGCTAGAACCTTGGCTAAAATATAAAACTCCAGCTGTCCGTCATCTTGCATTTGCACTTGCAAGTCCAAATATTTTGTCTAACATCCCTTCCGACTTAACCATTCATCATTCCTTTGACTTACATTCAGATGAACATTGGCATTGTCACTATAAAAACTATGAAAATCGTTTACATGAACTTGATTTAGACAGTACAGAACTTGATAGATTTCTAGCAAAACTCAAAAGTACACGTTTAGGTTTACGCTTTGAAATGCTTTTTTGGTTTTGGTTACTTGATGCCAAATATCACCATTACACACTTTTAGATCACAGCATTCAAATTATTGATGGTCCAAGAACCATTGGTGAACTCGACTTTTTAATTTTTAACAATAAAGAAAATCGAATTGAACATTGGGAAGTTGCTCTTAAATATTATCTAGCAGAAAAAGATTTATCCCTACCTTTTTGGTATGGCTTAAACAGAAGTGATACTTTTGCACGTAAACTCAATCACTTTACTCAAAAGCAATTTCAATTTAGTCATGCTTTAAATCATAAAATTTCACATAAATTTGCTGTGATGAAAGGTCAATTATTTTTACCCGATCAACCAATAAACATTAAACAACCTAGCTGGATTAATAAAAATAGACGTCTTGGCACTTGGGGGACAGCCATTAAAAATCCGCTTCAAGAATATTATCGCTTAAGCCGCCAAGAATGGATTTGTCCACATATCAATCCAAGTAGTCAAACTGCAATATGGTGGACGGATGGCTTATATTATCAACCCGAATTGCAGAATTATTACATGTATAGAAATTCAAATTTACTAAACCGTTAGGCGACTAAAAAACAAGCTACAATTACTTACGTAAGCACCATAAAAAATCAACAATACTTTTCAGTTTATTTTTTAATCTAAAAAGGTAATAAAAATTTAACCTGAACGTATGGAACTCATTATGAAAAAAATTATTGTTGCATCAATTGCACTTGCTTTTGTATTAACTGGTTGTAATACCGTAAAAGGTGTTGGTGAAGATGTTTCTAAAGTCGGTGGTGCTGTTACTAATACGGCTGAAAAGACTTCAGAAAGTATTAGTAGAAAATAATTCCTTATTTTTAGTTATAGAGCCCTATCTTTGATAGGGTTTTTTATTTTTTAAAACTCCCTTTATGCTCAACTTTCGCCTATTATAGGGTGACTTTTTTGATGTGTTTTTATGGTATGACTCAGTCTGAAACTCTTGATCTTAGCTTACAATTATTACGCCAACCTTCGGTAACTCCCATTGATCATACTTGCCAAGACATTATGGCAAAACGCTTAGAAAAAATTGGTTTCAATATTGAAAACATGCGTTTTGATGATGTAGATAACCTTTGGGCACGTAAAGGCACTGAATCACCTGTATTTTGTTTTGCTGGTCATACCGATGTTGTTCCTACGGGTAGCTTAGATGCATGGAATTCAGATCCTTTTGCACCTGAAATCCGCGATGGAAAATTATATGGTCGTGGTAGTGCAGATATGAAAACTGCACTTGCTGCAATGGTCGTAGCATCTGAGCGCTTTGTCAAAAAACATCCTAATCACAAAGGTTCAATTGCATTTTTAATTACTTCTGATGAGGAAGGTCCTTCAATTAACGGAACTGTTAAAGTTATTGAAACCTTAGAAGCACGTAATGAAAAAATGACATGGTGCTTAGTGGGCGAGCCTTCAAGCACAAATAAGCTTGGCGATATTGTTAAAAATGGTCGTCGTGGTTCTTTAAATGCCAATGTAACAGTAAAAGGAAAACAAGGTCACGTTGCTTACCCTCACCTTGCGATTAACCCAATTCACACTGCATCTAAAGCTATTTCAGAGTTGTGCGAAACAGTTTGGGATAATGGTAATGAATATTTCCCTGCAACAACATTCCAAATTTCGAATATTAATGCTGGTACGGGCGCAACTAATGTTGTACCCGGCACAATGAACATGTTGATTAACTGGCGCTATTCAACTGAAGTTACTGCTGAAGAATTACAAGCACGCACTTTAGAAATTTTAGACCGTAATAATGTTGACTATGATATTTCTTGGACACTTTCAGGTTTACCATTCTTGACGCCTGTTGGTGAACTCGTGAATGCTGCCAAAACTGCTATTTTAAATGTAACTGGTGTAGAAACTGAGCTTTCTACAAGCGGTGGTACTTCTGATGGTCGCTTTATTGCACCTACAGGCGCACAAGTGCTCGAATTAGGCGTTTTGAATGCAACTATTCATCAGATTAACGAACATGTTAATGTTGACGATTTAGAGCCTCTTGCTGAGATTTACGAACAAATTTTAGAAAACTTACTGGCTTCATGATTTATTGCAGATAAGATAAATTAAAAGTCTAAAATAAAAAAGGAACTCTCTAGAGTTCCTTTTTTTTTGAATTGCATCAAACTTGTTATATTTGAGATTTAGCAAAAAGTTACTTAATACCCAATGCATTTTGAATATTTGCCATATTGGGAATATGGTAAATTTCATCTCCCTTTTTCACATATTGGAAAATCGTAGCATCTAAATTCTCATGCTGTTCATCATCAACAACTTCAGAAATACGTAAGCGAACTGTTTTTGGCATTTCATTACACATCAAGGCAAAGCGCTGATCAACATCATCACCTTCAATAATCAGAGCAACACCTAAAACCGTATCTGGATTACAAACAGAAAATACAGGTAAGTTAAGCTCATGCCAATCTACAGTCTTTACTTTCGTTGGACTATCGAGTGCTGAAAGAACAATGTTTTGTGGAATCAACATTGGAGATTTATTGTGACACTGAACAATATAAGCATCAATAAAACCTGTTGAAACAGTAATTAAATGATGTAGCTCTTGCTGACTAATTTGATCAATCAGTGATGAGTTTTCTAAATTCTGACTCATTCAATCACCCCTGCTTTGCTGCCAATAAAGTTTCAATGTTCTCAAGTAGTTCTGCTTCTTGGAATGGTTTACCCATATAGTTTGATACACCTAAACTATATGCACGCTCACGGTGTTTTTCACCTGTACGTGATGTAATCATAATAATAGGCAAGGCTTGATGCAGATCATGATGTCGTACATGCGTAGTCACTTCAAAACCATCCATACGAGGCATTTCGATATCAAGCAACATTAAATCTGGTTTCACATTTTCAAGCTGCTCAACAGCATCTACACCATCTTTTGCTGTTACAACATCGTAACCTTGACGCTCTAATAGACGTGTTGTTACTTTACGTACAGTTACGGAGTCATCGACAATCATAATTAAACGACGTTCATCATTACGCTGAATGTCACGCTGTTTCGTACTTACATGTTGACGCTTAGTTGCTTGTACCTGACGCGCAATGCTTTGACTATCTAAAATTAGACAAACATGACCATCACCCATAATGGTTGCACCTGCAATGGCACCCACTTTAGAGAACTGCTGACCAATTGGTTTCACTACAATTTGGTTGCGAGAACCAATAAGTTGATCTACTAACAATCCAACCGTTTGCCCTGCACTACCTTTAATTAAAATAACAGGAAGTGAATGACCAACATTATTTAAACGTGGTACAGGCTGATTACTAATAAACTCTGAAATATAACGTAACTTATAGCTTTCATTGTCAATTTTGAAGTAATCATCTTTACTATTGAAGTAGGTTTCAAGCGCTGCTGGTGCAATTCGAACAATACGTTCAATTTGTGCCAGTGGTAATGCAAATTGTTGATCACCCGCTTTCACCATGAGGGCATCACTTACTGCTACCGTAGTGGGTACACGAATACTGAATGACGTTCCTTTACCTAAAGTTGAGTCTACTGTGACATGACCACCAAGTGCTTTAATACCACTTTGTACAATGTCTAGACCAACCCCACGCCCTGAAATTTGTGTCACTTCTTTGGCTGTACTGAAACCTGGATGGAAAATAAACTGTAAAATTTCTTGTTTATCTAACTCTTGTTCTGGAGTAATCAAACCAAGTTTTAAAGCTTTTTCTTTAATGATTTGATCATCAATACCTTTACCATCATCGCTAAACGTCACAACCACATCAGTTCCCTGACGGCTAATGTTTAACTCCACTAAACCTATTTCAGGCTTTTTAGCAGCCAATCGCACTTCTGGACTTTCAATACCATGGTCAATAGCATTACGAAGCATATGCTCGAATGGTGTAACTAAGCGCTCTAGTGTCGTACGGTCTAATTCACCTTCAGTATTGTGAACCACAAGCTCTGTTGGACGGTTTAATGAAGATGCTGTTTGACGTACAAGACGTTGTAAACGTGGTAATAACCGTGAAAATGGTACCAACCGTGTACGCATCAAACTTTCTTGAATTTCAGATTGGATGCGAGATTGTTGTAATAACAAACCTTCTGCACCACGGATTTTATCTGACAAGGTGTTTTTAAAATCGACCAAATCGGAAGTAGATTCGGCAAGAGATTTCGACAATTGGTTTAAAGATGAATATTGATCCATCTCCAATGGGTCGAAATCTTCATAGCGAGAGTTCTCACTACCATGCTTGGCAAGAATTTGTGATTCAAGCTCACCTTCCATTCGACGTAACTGATCAGCTAAACGCTGAATCGCTTGCTCCATCTCATACAAAGTACCGTTGAATTGCCCCAATTCCATTTCAATACGTGAACGGTTAATCGAGTTTTCACCAGATAAATCAATCATCTTCTCAACTAAGTCAGCCGAGATACGAATCATTTCATTGCTGTTATCTACTTGATTAAGATCATCCCACTCACCTAGCATTGCAGGAGGCTCTGTACCATCACCTTGAATAAACTCAAAGTTTGCAGTGCTATCTACAATATCTAATTGAGCAACACTTTCAGGTAATTGTGCAGAGACATTTACATATTCAATTGCGGTTAAACTTGCATTTAAGCCATCAAAATTTGTGTAATCTCGATGGAAAATTGCCTGTTTTAACCAAGTTACCGTTGTAAATAATAAGCTGTCGTATGCATTTGAGTTGAATTGATGGAAGGCAAATTGCTCAAATGTATTTTCAAGTTGATAAGTAATTGCAGCCACAGGCTCTAAATCAATCATACGTGCACCGCCTTTTAAGCTATGTGCTGCACGTTGTAATTGAAGTAAAACGCTACGACTACTTCGGTTTTCAATCCATTGATGAATCAAGCTTTCCGTAGTTTCTAAGAGCTCTTCTGCTTCTTCAAGGAAAGACTCCTCAGCAATTTCATGTAAACTTTGCTCTTCTGTATTTACTTTCGTTTGTTCCGAATTTTCAAACTCTACATTCAAACTTTCATTTTGAGTTTCAGCAATAGGCTCGAAAGCTTCATTCATATCAAACGAAAGTGTATCGTCAGATTTGAATGTTAATGTATGGCTATCGACCTGACTCGTATCAGCTTCTGCAAATGCCGTTTCAACATGATCTTGAACAGATTCTACTTCAAGATTTGTAGGAACATGCGTTTCAACAACTTCTGCATGAACAATCTCTTGACCTTGTGTAATCGCCACAATATTTTGAAGAATATCGACTGTTTCTGTTGCTGGATAATCAATTGCTTCTTCACGAATCGCTTGAATACGGTCGGAAACATCATCCTGAACTAAACGAATAACACTAATTAATGCGGCTGATGCTTCAAATTGTTTATTGATTAATCGTTCATAAATACTTTCTAAATTATGGGTAATTAAACCAATATTCTTTGCAGAAATCATATTTGCACCACCTTTCAAGGTATGCAAATAGCGCATTAAATTCGTTAAAGATGTTTTATTCTCATGATCTTTAGTCCAAGAATCGACTTCTTCATCAATAGATCCTAAAAGCTCATCTGCTTCCTCAAGGAAAATATCGAGCAGATCTAAATCAAAATCACGATTTGTTAGATCAGAATCAACAGCCAATCGATCGGATGCAATACGCTGTGATAATTGAGCTAAATTTAAAACTGAACCTTGCTCTGTACTTTGCTCTTTAGACGTTTCAACAACTGTTGTATCTAAATCTGCAAGTGTATTTGCGGCTTCAAAATTAAGTATATGTGTTTCGTCAATATCTACTAATGGCTTCTCAGGTGATAAAACTTCCGTAGTTGAATCAACTAAACCAATCGAATTTTCACTAAACTCAAACTCAGTAGATTTTTGCTCTTCAACAATGATTGGCTGAATATCTTGCTGAACAAATGCCGATAAATTTTGTAATGCATACAAATCATCTGCTGTTAGAACAACACGTTGACTTGATGCCAAACTATCGAATAAATAAATTAATTTTTGATGAATCGTATTAAATACATCATACGCATAATCTGAATTTAATAGTTGTGGCTTTTCTAGAAGTACATCATAAGCAGCTTTCAATTCTTTGGTTAAATGATGAATACTTTCAGCCGCTTTAACTTGTGTTCCATCTACCAAAATTTGTGCTTGAGCACTTAATTCACGTAAATATTGCTCATCACTTGCCAATTGATCGAATTCAAATTCTGCATCAAGTAAACGATCAATATTCAAATCCATTAACTTAGTGACAATACCTTGTGTATTTTCACTTTCTTCAGCACGCTTTTCCTCAAATTCATACTGACTCCAGCTTTCTATAAAACTGTCAAATAGCGATTGTAATTCATTACAAGGTGCTGACTTTTTAAGTTGATCTAGATAGTTTTGAATAAAGTCTGAATATTGAATAAGTGCCGATATTTCTTGGTCTGTAACGTCTAAACCATCTTCTAGTAAAGACTTTATAAGGTGTTCTACTTTCGTACTGGCATCAAACACATGGTTTAAATTCACCATGGTTGAACTGCCGCGTAATGTATGTATTGCACGAATTAAATTGTTGTAATCTTTTTCAGTCGCATGTTCATTCGTTAAGAAACTATTGATAACGCCTAAATGCTCTCCAGCTTCTTCAATAAAAATTTCAACTGTTTCTTCAAGTAATTCTTTTTCTTCATTTTCCAAACTGAATGTGTCTGTACTTTCTAGAGCTTCGTCAACTTGAACTTGTGGTTTAATATCAAAGTCCATAGCCTCTATTGTTTCTGAAACAAGGTTATTTTCAACCAAAGTTGCTTGAGAAACTGGCTCAACGATTTCAAAATTCTCAATTTCTAAAGCACTAGCCACAGCAACATCAGCTGTAAACTCAAGCCCTGTTACAGTATCTTCGGAATCTAGAGTTTTCGCTAATAACAATAGTTCTTCTAGCGCTGGCTCAAGACTTTGCTGTTGTTGCAAATATTGTCCCATTAATACAAATGGTCTTAAATCTATTTGAGTTGCTTGTACATTTTTAAATAATGGGTAAAGCTTAAATTTATAAATTTTATAAACAGTCGCAACAAATTGCTCTATTTGCGTTGTTGGTTCAATTGCACCTGCTAAAACGCGATTTAAAAGATCTTCAACCGCCCATGCAACTTCACCAGCAGAGCGCGCCCCCACCATTCTCCCCGAACCTTTTAAGGTGTGGAAATGGCGACGAATTGTCTTTAGCACTTCATTATCTGCTGAATTAGCCAACCACAATTCAAGCAACGGATCTAATTCTTCGAAGATTTCTTCAATTTCTTCAACAAAAATTTCTAGAATTTCTTCATCTTGCTCAAGATAACTATCTTCAGGAAGCGTTGTAGATTCAACTAAATTTTTTAATATTTCTTTCATAGCTAAGGCTTCTTACGTTATCCGCACCGAAAGGCACTTAAACTGAATCTGGAATAAAGATGCAGCACCCTTTTAGATAAATGCATCGTTACAAATTTCTGAATGGGTGTATCCATTTCTAAAAATCGATACACCGTCCCCAAGCTGTTAAGCCTTATTCAGGTAATTTAAAGTCAGTTACAGATTCACGTAATGATTCTGCCATACCTGCAAGCTCAGATACCGAACGTGCCGTATCAAATGTAGCACCTGTTGTTTGCGATGTAATTTCCTGTACAACGTTCATCGTTGTTGCAATATGACTTGCAGACGCAGACTGAAGTTTTGCTGCATCGGAAATACTTGCAATAAGTTTTGCCAAACTATTCGATACGGTTTGAATTTCATCCAAGGCAACACCCGCATCCTTAGATAAGTTCGCACCACGTACAACCTCCGAAGTCGTTTGTTCCATTGAAATAACGGCTTCGTTTGTATCTGTTTGAATGGTTTTAACAAGTGTTTCAATCTGTTTAGTCGCAGATGCTGAACGTTCAGCTAGACGCTGTACTTCGTCGGCAACCACGGCGAAACCACGACCAGCCTCACCTGCCATAGACGCTTGAATTGCTGCGTTCAATGCCAAGATGTTCGTTTGGTCGGCAATATCGTTAATCAGGGCAACAATGTTACCAATTTCTTGTGAAGACTCACCCAAACGCTTAATACGTTTAGACGTTTCTTGAATCTGTTCACGAATGATATCCATACCATCGATAGAACGGTTTACAACTTCCGCACCGTTAGATGCAATTTGTACTGAACGTTCTGCAACCAAAGCAGATTCTTCTGCGTTCGATGATACTTGGTCAATTGACAGTGCCATTTCGTTAATTGCGGCAGATGCACCTGCAATTTCTTGCACCTGATGCTCAGAAGCTTCTGCTAACTGGTTCGTAATGCCCTGTGTGTTCGCAGTATATTGTGCAATTTCTTGTGATGTGTCGTTAATACGCGATACAAGGTCACGTAATTGGTCAATCGCGAAGTTAATGGAATCGGCAATTGCACCTGTAAAATCTTCAGATACTGTTGCATATGAACGTAAATCACCATCTGCCAAATCGGCAATCTCATCAAGTAAACGTAAAATTGCGTTTTGGTTACGATCATATTCGTCTTGTAAGCGTGTAACGCGTTGTTTATCTGAATCACCACGAAGTGTCAATAATTTATAAACAACAACTAAGAATGCAACAAGTGCCAAAATCAATACAATTGCAGGAACAACAATATATAAGCCTGAACCACTTGAAATTTGATTTAAATTTTTCAATAGCTCATCTGATTTAGCAAAAATTTCAGAAGATGCTTTACGAACTTGTACAATTTGGTTTGAGTTTTTTAATACAACAGCTGCAGCAGACTTCAATACATTATTATAGTCTGTTTCAATACTTTCTAATGATGCACGTAAATCAGGTTCTGAAATACGTTGTACACCTAGCTCTGCACTACCATTTAACTGTGCTTTTAAATATGAACCGAATGTTTCTGTATCCACACTAAAGTCATCGGCAGTTTCACGAGAGTTTTCGACACCAACCAATACCGAACTAATAGAACGTAAAATACGTTCTGCAAGAAATACCTGGTTCTTCGCAATAATAACCTGACTACTTGGTAAGTTTTGACGTGCCATTTGGTCAACCATCAAGTTATATTCCGCCTGAATACCCGGAATAGCTTCACCAATAGCAATGTTTGTGTCATATAAGGTGTTAATGAATTTTTGTTGTGAAACAATTAAGTCAATGTTTCTTGAAATTTTAGCCCAATCAGTTTCTACAGCTTCAAGTTCTGCAGAATATGAATGACCACTTTTTACAACTTCTAAATTACGATTAAATTCAGACTGTAATGTTTTTAATTTATCAATAGATTCTTTTGTACCAGATGCTGTTGCTTCTGTTGCCTGACGAGATACTGTTTGAGATAACAAACGTAAATCACCCAAACTTTGAGTTAAGTTATTTGAATGAGGTACTGTATAGAACAGGGATAAAAGACTAAGTGTTGCAATAACGAGAGCAATAGCCGCAGCTAAAAGTAACGGTTTAGATTTATCTGTATCACCAAATACACGTGCATACTGATCAATTTGCGGTTGAAGTTTTTTTGCCAATGCCGATTCTTTTTTTGGATTGACTTCGCCCGTTTTTTTCTTTTTAAACTTAAAGCCCATTCAGCTTTCCCCCAAATTACAAACTTTAGCCCTATACAATAAGGTTACGATTATTCATTTTTTAAAAATTCATTGCTGCATTCAAATATTTAGGATTCTTCAACAATTGACTAAATAAGAAAACATTCCACTGCTGATTATGCTGTTGGAAATAACCCTGACAGTATTCTTGTAAATTTTTTTCTAAATTTTGATGTTTAGAGAAAAAACTTTTCTTATTAAAGTGTTGTATTCCTAAAACCTGATCTACAACTAAACCGACATAATGATCGTTATGGCTAATACACATAACCTTTTGAGTACGTGTATTTTGACTTTTATTACCTGAAATATAATGCGCCAAGTCGGAAATTGACAGTAAGCGTCCACGAATATTTGCAAGACCAACTACCCAAGGTTGAGTGTTTGGAACGAGTGTATATTTGGGTGGATAAATAACTTCAGATACTTCCCCTAATGGAGCAACAAAATATTGCCCCATTATTTCAAAAGCAATGCCAGACCATCGGTTTACTTCATTTTCAGTTGAAGCGTAGGTTTTATTCCCACGCTTAGACAACCGAAGTAATTCGATAAATCCATTCGATGCCATATTTTACCCTGCATTGAGTTGTTGTTTAATCACTTCAATTAACTGGTTTTCATCTACTGGTTTTGTTAAATAGTCACTTGCACCTTGGCGCTTGCCCCAAACTCGGTCAGTCGCCTGATCCTTGGTACTCACAATTACAATTGGGATATGCTTTGTTGTATCACCACGAGCAATTTGACGTGTAGCTTGGAAACCATTCACGCCCGGCATGACCACATCCATAAGAACTAAATCTGGTAACTCAGCTTGTGCAACAGTAACACCATCCGCACCGTTTGTAGCCTCTAGAACTTCAAATCCATGCTTAGTTAATATTTCTTTAAAACGAAATGTTTCTGTTGGTGAGTCATCTACAATTAGAATACGAGCCATAATTTTCCCCAATAACAACCATTTATATTATGCAGAAACGTGATTACGAATCGCGTTTAACAATTCATCCTTGCTAAATGGTTTAGTTAAATACTCATCAGAACCTACAACACGACCTTTCGCTTGGTCAAATAAGCCATCTTTACTAGATAACATAATGACTGGAGTATTTTGGTAGTTTTGAGAGTTTTTGATGAGAGCACAAGTTTGATACCCGTCTAAGCGTGGCATCATGATATCAACAAATACAATATCCGGATTCGCATCAGCAATTTTAGACAACGCTTCAAAACCATCTACTGCAGTGACAACTTCATAACCTTCGCGTTGCAATAAAGTTTCTGCAGTACGTCGAATAGTTTTTGAGTCATCAATCACCATAACTTTAAGATTTTGGTGTTTATCGTCCATTTAACTGACCCTTCTCATTTTTGGATAAGCGATTTATTTGTAATTCAATACAGATTGTAGGTATTTTTAACATATCTTCACTTGTACTTTCAATGAACATATTTATTACAAATTTACACTTTTACTAGTAATACACAAACAGCTTCACACTTTATAAGATTCACCGATTTTTTTTTGAGTGATATAAAGTTAATATGGATGAAACTATACTAAAATTAATTCATTATTACTTTAAAATAAGTAATTTAGTCAACTTTATATTGGGGAAAAAGATGAACTGGTATGAGCATAACTTGAATTGGGTAGTTAATCTACACAATCATAAAATCAAAAAAATTATTCTACTAACCGTTCTTAGCTTGTATCCAACTGTAATTTTTGCAAACAATTCAGCAAATGCTGTTTGGTACCGTTATTATGATAATCGTGGGATTGCAAACATAAGTTCAAGTGTTACTCCAGCACACATTCGTCAAGGTTATGAAGCTTTAGATAAAAACATGCAAGTGATCAGAAAAAATCGAGCGTATAATGTCGAGGCAGATTTAAAACAAGCACCTCAACGAGCCGCCCAAGCAAAGCAATTAGAAAATGATCAAAAATTAAAGAAAGCATATAACAACAGCAAAGTAGCCACACAAAAGCGTGATATCGCTCTACAGTCCATTAAAAAACAAATTAGCTTTCAACAATCACAACTCAAACAATTACAAAATGACCGTGTTCAATTTAAACGTGATGAAATGGAATATACCCGCAAAGGAAAAGCTGTTCCTGAACAACTTAAAAATAACCTTACCTACAATCTTAATAACTTAAGCTCGTTAAAAGAAAATATTCAATCATTACAAGTAAGTTACTTAAACACACAGGCTGAGTACGACAAAGTTATTGCACGTCTTAAAGCAATTGAATAAATTGAACTTTCAGGTACATATAGAACAAGGGTTAGTGAATGCAACTTAAAGCAATATGTCTAAAAAAAAATTTATGTACACCTATTCGCATGACCACACTATGTCTATGTCTTGCTTTAAGTGCTTGCAGTAAAAATACACCAACCACAAAAGCCGAAGAAAACAATAAAATTGAATTGATTCAAGCAGATTTAATTCAATTTAAAAATGGCAGCGCCATAGAAAAAACCGCGTTCACAGGTACTATTCGTGCTGTGAATCAAAGTAGCATTCAAGCCCAAGTAACAGCTACAGCTACATCTGTTAATGCTGAAGTTGGTCAAAGTGTGTCAAAAGGACAAATACTGGCTCGCTTAAACAATCAAGACAATGCAGCCCGACTTGCTCAAGCTCAGGCAAACTTCAATTCTGCACAGGCACAAGCCAATCAAGCCCAAAGCATGATGCAACGCAAAAAGCGTTTATTAGATCAGGGGTTTATTTCCAAAGTCGAATATGAACAAAGTGAACTTGATTATAAAAGCCAATTAGAAAATGCACGTGCTCAACAAGCCAATGTCAATATTGCACAAAAAGCCAATCAAGACGGTGTAATCACAAGCCCCATTGACGGCGTCATTACAAAACGTCAAATTGAACCTGGTCAAACTGTTGCAACGGGACAAACTCTTTTTGAAATTGTTGATATCAACAAATTAGAATTGCAAGCTAACGTTCCAAGTGATGCTCAATCAGCATTAAAAATTGGACAAGAGGTTGAATTTAATATTCAAGGTAATGCAAAAAAATTCTCTGCCATAATTTCTCGAATATCCCCTATTGCCAATTTAAATAGCCGCCAAATCGAGTTTTTTGCCAAACCGACTACAGAGATAAACTCTTTAAGTATTGGTGCATTTGTGGATGGAAATATTTTATCCTCTCAACACATTTCAGGACAAATTATTCCTCTTGATAGTATTGTAAATATTACGACTCAACCCTATGTCTGGGTGATCCGTCAAAATAAAATTACCAAAGCAAATATTCAGGTTTTAGAACAACGCTACAGCGATAATTCTGCAATTATTTCTGGCTTAAAAGCTAACGATGTCATTAGCCGAATTAAATTTACAGATCAAGACATTCACAAAGAAGTGATCATCAATAAAAACTAAAAATTAGGATACTTATTTATGTGGTTAACACGAATCAGTGTGAAATATCCCGTTTTTACGATCATGATGATGTTTTGTTTGATGGTATTAGGTCTATCTTCTTGGCAACGCATGGGGGTTGAAGAATTTCCCGATGTCGACTTCCCTTTTGTTGTGGTTTATACCAATTATCCAGGAGCATCACCTGAAACAGTAGAATCTGAAATTACAAAAAAAATGGAAGACCAGATCAATACAATTTCAGGTCTAAAACAAGTCATATCGCAATCTAGCGAAGGCTTATCTATGATTATTGCAGAGTTTAATTTAGATATTTCCTCGTCTGTTGCCGCACAAGATGTCCGAGATAAAATTGCACCTGTAACGGCAGAATTTCGTGATGAAATTCAAGACCCTATAGTAGAACGATACGACCCAACCACTAGCCCAGTTATGTCTATTGTGTTTGAGTCAAATAATATGTCGCTTCGCGATTTAAGTTCTTATTTAAATCAACGTATTATTCCTCAACTAAAAACCGTTGCAGGCGTAGGTACAGTTAACTTATTGGGCGATGCACAACGTCAAATCCGCATACAGGTCAATCCTCAACAACTACAAAGCTTTGGTATTGGTATAGACCAAGTCATGAATACCCTAAAAGCAGAAAATGTTGATATTCCTGGTGGTGCACTAAAACAGAAAAACTCTGAACTTGTTGTTGAAATTAAGTCTAAAGTTATTCATCCATTTGCATTTGGTGATTTAATTATTGCCAATAAAAATGGTGCGCCTATTTATTTAAAACAAGTCGCAACTATTGAAGACAGCCAAGCAGAAATGGAGTCTAGTGCTTATTTAAATGGTCAATCTGCTGTGGCTGTAGACATTTTAAGAAGCTCAGATTCCAATGTTATTGATGTTGTCGATAACATGTATAAAACTTTAGATACGATTAGAGAACAGCTTCCTAAAGGCACAACAGCAAAAGTTGTAGTAGACAGTTCCAAAGGTATTCGAGGGAGTATTAAAGATGTTGCACGAACGATTATTGAAGGTGCTATTTTAGCCATTTTAATTGTTCTGCTTTTCCTTGGTTCTTTCAGGTCTACCGTCATTACAGGTTTAACCCTACCTATTTCTTTATTGGGCACGCTTGCCTTTATTTGGGCATTTGGTTTCACCATTAACATGATGACGCTCCTTGCTCTATCTTTAAGTATTGGTTTACTTATTGATGATGCCATTGTGGTACGGGAAAATATTGTACGTCATGCAGACATGGGGAAAGATCATGTGACTGCTGCATTAGATGGCACGAAAGAAATTGGTTTAGCCGTATTAGCAACCACGCTAACCATTGTTGCAGTTTTCTTACCTGTTGCCTTTATGGGCGGTATTATTGGACGCTTCTTCTATCAATTTGGTGTAACTGTAAGTATTGCTGTTCTTATTTCAATGTTTGTAAGTTTTACGCTTGATCCTATGCTTTCCGCACATTGGGCAGAAAAGCATAATCCAAATAAAAAACCCAACCGTATAGAGCGTTTTTTTAGTTGGATTTCAGGCAAAATTGATCGACTGAACATCTATTATGAAAAGCTTTTAAAACTTGCACTTAAATTCCGTTTAATGACTTTGCTCATTGCTGTGGCTTCACTATTTGGCGCTTTAGGATTATCTAAATTTGTAGGTACAGAGTTCGTTCCTGTTCCAGACAAAGGTGAAATTCGCATTAAATTTGAAACACCTGTAAACGCATCTTTAGAATATTCTCAAGCTAAATTACAACAAGTCGATGCTATTATTCGTCAACACCCTGAAGTAAAAGTCACTTACGGATCTATTAACAGTGCAACAGATCGAGGGAAAAATCATGTCAGTATTCGTGTTTCTGTCACGCCTCGTTCTGAACGAACTCAAACTTTATCTGACTTAAATAATGAGTTTCGTGACCGCTTAAAATCGGTTGCAGGTATTACCGTGACCTCTATTGCTTCGGCAGATGAAGTGGTTTCAGGTGGTAAAAAACCTGTAATGATTTCTATCAAAGGTCCTGACTTAAATGAACTTCAAAAAATTTCAGACCGTTTTATGGCTGAAATTTCAAAAGTCGATGGTATTGTCGATTTAGAAAGTTCATTTAAAGAACCCAAACCGACCTTAAATGTACAAATTAATCGTGTATTAGCCAGTGATTTAGGACTTTCTGTGAATCAAATTGCCAATGTGGTTCGCCCCTTAATTGCGGGTGATGATGTCACCACTTGGCAAGATGAAAATGGTGAAACTTACGATGTCAATTTACGTCTAACGGAAGATCAACGTCGCCTACCAAGTGATGTGCAAAACATGTATTTAAGCTCGCAAAAAACCGATGCAAATAACAATCCAATTCTTGTTCCTTTGGCATCTGTTGCGAAATTTGAAGAAACCTTAGGTGCATCTCAAATTAACCGTCGTGATTTATCTCGTGAAATTTTAATTGAAGCAAATACCTCGGGTCGCCCTACGGGAGATATTGGCGGTGACATTGCTAAAATTCAGCAATATTTCAAACTGCCTATTGGTTATAGCTTCGACACGCAAGGTTCAAACAAAGATATGGCAGAATCGGCAGGTTATGCCCTAACTGCAATTACGCTATCTATTGTGTTTATTTATATTGTGCTAGGTTCACAGTTCAATAGCTTTATTCATCCTGCTGCAATTATGGCATCTTTACCTTTATCACTTATTGGCGTATTCCTTGCCTTATTCTTGTTTAATTCGACCATGAACTTATTTTCCATTATTGGTATTATTATGCTTATGGGATTGGTCACTAAAAATGCCATCTTACTCATCGACTTTATTAAAAAGGCAATGGATAAAGGCACAAGTCGCTATGACGCCATTATTGAGGCAGGAAAAACACGTTTGCGTCCAATATTAATGACTACAAGCGCAATGGTGATGGGTATGGTACCGCTAGCACTTGGTTTAGGTGAAGGTGGCGAACAAAGCGCACCTATGGCACATGCAGTAATTGGTGGTGTAATTACCTCTACACTGCTCACCTTAGTTGTTGTTCCTGTGATTTTTACCTATTTAGACGATTTTAAAAACTTTATGATGCGTCAAACTAAAAAATTCATGTCATAATTTCCCTAGACCATATTTTCCAAAATATTGGGGTGAGATACACAAATTCTCACCTCATTTTTTATTGTATACTCTTTGCTTTCACGCAAAATTGATTAGGACAGTTTCCATGCGCGCGAGTCGCTTTTTATTTGCAACGTTAAGAGAAACCCCAAATGATGCTGAAGTTATTTCGCATCAGCTTATGTTACGCGCGGGGATGATTCGTAAATTGGCTTCAGGTTTATATACTTGGTTACCAATGGGCGTTCGCGTATTAAATAAAGTTGAAGCGATTGTTCGCGAAGAAATGGATCGTGCAGGTTCTCTTCAAGTCCTTATGCCTGTGACTCAACCTGCTTCTTTGTGGGAAGAATCAGGTCGTTATGTTCAATACGGTCCAGAATTATTACGTTTTAAAGACCGCCATACAAACGACTTTGTACTTGGACCTACACACGAAGAAGTCATTACAGATTTAGCACGTAACGAATTAAAAAGTTATAAGCAACTTCCTGCAAACTTCTACCAAGTTCAAACAAAATTCCGTGACGAAATTCGTCCACGTTTTGGCGTAATGCGTTCACGCGAATTCATTATGAAAGATGCGTACTCTTTCCATGTAGACCAAGCATCATTACAAGAAACGTATGACGTAATGTACGATGCATACTGCAAAATTTTCACACGTTTGGGCTTAAACTTCCGCCCTGTTCAAGCAGACACAGGTTCTATTGGTGGTTCAGGTTCTCACGAATTCCACGTATTGGCTTCAAGTGGCGAAGACGATATCGCATTCTCTACAGAATCTGACTACGCTGCTAACGTGGAAATGGCAGAAGCTATTTTAGTTGGCGAACGCGCTGCACCAACACAAGAATTAACAATTGTTGATACACCAAATCAAAAAACAATTGCAGACGTATCTGCATTCTTAAATTCAGATCCTGCTCAATCTGTTAAAGCATTACTTGTACAAGGTGTTGCAGAAGAAGGCAAAGAAACTCCTGTTGTTGCATTGTTTATTCGCGGTGACCACGAACTCAATGAAATTAAAGCAGAAAAACATCCTTTAATTGCATCTCCTCTTACTTTTGCTACTGAAGAACAAATTGCAAAATTTGGCTTAACACCTGGTTTCTGTGGTCCACAAGGTCTAAAAGAAAAAGGCTTAACGGTAATTATTGACCGTGCAGCTTCTGTTCTTTCTGACTTTGTTGCAGGTGCAAATGAAGCAGACAAACATGCAACAGGCGTAAACTGGGAACGTGATGCTCAATTCACAGAAGTTTATGACTTACGTAATGTTGTTGAAGGCGATCCATCTCCAGATGGCAAAGGCACAATTCAAATTAAACGTGGTATTGAAGTCGGTCACATCTTCCAATTGGGTCAAAAATACTCAGAAGCTTTAGGCTGTAAAGTATTGGGTGATGATGGTAAACCTTTAGTTGTAACAATGGGTTGTTACGGCATTGGTGTTACACGTGTTGTTGCTTCTGCAATTGAACAAAACTACGATGACAAAGGCATTATTTGGCCTGCTGCCATTGCACCTTTTGACGTTGCTATTGTTCCAATGAATGCACACAAATCTCCACGTACAGTAGAAGCTGCTGAAGCACTCTATGCTGAACTTACTGCGGCAGGCTACGATGTATTACTTGATGACCGTAACGAACGTCCGGGTGTTAAATTCTCAGACATCGAATTAACAGGTATTCCACACCGTATCGTCATTGGCGAAAAAGGTTTGGATGCAGGTACATTCGAATATAAAGGTCGTAGAGATGCAGAATCTACAAACTTAAGCAAAGAAGAGTTACTTGCTAAAGTTGCAAACTAATTCTTAAATAAAAATATTTAACTTCGTTTTTTCTTTTCATTTCTTTTTATAAGGGAGTGAAAAGAAACTAAAAACTTAGACTAAATACAAAAAATCCCGCTAACTAGCGGGATTTTTTTACTTTATTTAAAACATTAAGCTTTAGGTAAAGTTACGCCGGTTTGACCTTGGTATTTACCACCACGATCTTTATAAGATGTTTCACATACTTCATCAGATTCGAAGAACAACATCTGAGCAACACCCTCACCTGCATAAATATAAGCAGGAAGATTTGTTGTGTTTGAGAATTCTAAAGTAACGTGACCTTCCCACTCAGGTTCAAGTGGTGTTACGTTTACAATAATACCGCAACGAGCGTATGTCGATTTACCCAAACAAACAGTCAATACATTACGTGGAATACGGAAATATTCTACTGTACGTGCTAAAGCAAATGAGTTTGGTGGAATAATACAAACATCTGCTTCAATATCGACAAAACATTTATCATCAAAGTTTTTTGGATCTACAATTGCAGAATGTACGTTTGTGAATACTTTAAATTCACGTGCACAACGTACATCATAACCATAACTAGAAACGCCATAAGAAATTAGTTTTTGACCATTTTCATCTAAGCGCACTTGGTTTTCTGCATACGGTTCAATCATGCCGTGTTTTTCGCTCATTTCGCGAATCCAGCGATCCGATTTAATTGCCATTGAGTTCTATCCAAATAATGCTAAATAATTCACTGCGATGTACTTTAACTGAAATCTGACTTAATGCAAATAAGTCTATTCACCTTAACTTCAACTCAATTCACGAAATAAGAAAAATGTCCCAATTAGAGACTTAAAATTGCAGAATAACTTAAAGGGATTGAAAAACTCAATAAAACCAAAGATGCTGTTTTTTGAAGATTCGTTTGGTTTAACCAGCGAATTTTATTCGATGCTAAGACTGAACCAATATAAGTCCAAAAAAATGCAATAGGTACAATAAGTATTAAGAATGCCAGCATATGTGCGACATAATAATTCATATTTACCCATGCCAATGCAGGGAAAATTGCAGTTGCAAATAAAAGTGCTTTCGGGTTTAACAACGTTGCCAAAAATAATTCTTTTGCAGCAATAACAGGCTGAGCGTAACTCACTTCAATATTGGCAGTACGCCAAAGCTTGATTGCCAAATATACAATATAACTTGCACTAAATAATTTCAAAATTACTGGTAGCAAAGGTAAATACGTGGAAACTTTACCAATTAAAAAGCCCCATGCTGTAATTGAAATAAGATAGCCAAATGCTTCAGATGGAATTAATCGGAAAGATTTTCTAACACCAACTTGTATACCTGACGATGCAAGCAACGTATTTGTTGGTCCTGGTGTCAAAAGAATAGTCACCACTAAACCGATAAATAACCATGAAATCATGCAAAGACCTCACCCAAAGAATCCTCGAAGAATAGATCAGATTAGAAAGCTTAGCAAAAATTTAATTGTAAGAAGGAATTATCATTTTTATTTAAAAATTAAATATTTAGATCTATTTCAATAACTTGATCTAATTTTATCAAAATTCAATAGACTAGAACTGCAAAGTCACGTCGTTTTCTTTTTAAGCAAATATATAAAAAGCTCTCAATTTTTTTGTTTTTTTTTTACTTAAAATATTAATATTTAACTCAACGCATCAACTTAAAGCATATTATTTGATATTAAAAAAGAGGGCTATTGCCCTCTTAAATGTTTCATAAATAAATATTATTTATTTACTTCCGCTGTAGATGCGATAACTTGCTCTTGATTAACCGAAGCAGCTTTTTCTTTTGCTTGAACAAATTCAGCAGGAAAATCTACATTGTTGATCATTGCAGCAGAAGCATTAAAAGAAACAAAACCTAAAGAGATGACTACAGCCGCTAAAATTTTAGAAGAACGCATTGTAAATACCATTCTGTTGTTACTGGGAGAACTCTATTTTAAAAATTTAAAATAGAGTAAATAATCCTAAATTAAGACGTTTTTCAACCGCCCATCGGATTTTGAATGCTTCACTGATTCGTTAGGCATAAAAAAACTCATCTTTCGATGAGTTTTTTTATTTAAATAATAGACTTAAAAGATACGGCTTTGATCTTTCTCAACTTTTGGTAATTTATCTGCAATTTTCTTTGCAATTTCCATATAGTTCTCTGCTGCTGCATCTTGAGCAATCACAGATGGTTTGCCTGCATCGGCATTTTCACGAATTTGAGCATTTAATGGTAGGCGACCAAGAAGTGGAATTTGATATTGCTCAGCAAGTTTATCGCCACCACCTGTACCAAAAATTTGCTCTTCATGACCGCAATTCGAGCAAACATGTGTAGACATATTTTCAACAACACCCATCACTGGAATTTGCACACGATTAAATAACTCTATCCCTTTTGTTGCATCAAGCAACGCAACATTTTGCGGAGTAGTCACAATCACTGCGCCTGTTACTGGAATACGCTGTGCCAATGTTAATTGAATATCACCTGTGCCTGGTGGCATATCAATCACAAGTACATCTAAGTCAGGCCATAAAGTTTGATTAAACAACTGCATCAATGCACCCGTTGCTTTAGGACCACGCCATGCAACAGGAGTATTGTTATCCCCTGTTAAATGTCCAATCGAAAGTACAGCCATACCATAGGCTTCAATGGGCACAAATTGTTCTGCTTCAATCATGGGTGTACGACCAGCATTACCTAACATTGTAGGAATACTTGGACCATAAATATCTGCATCTAATACACCAACTTTTAAACCAAGCTTTTGTAATGCAAGTGCAATATTTACTGTGGTTGTAGATTTACCAACACCACCTTTACCTGAAGACACCAAAATCACGTTTTGAATACGTGGATGTTTTGGCACATCACGCTGTTGCGGTGCGGCTTTTTGAATAGGCGGATTATTCGGATCTTCTTCAGGTGTTTGTGCAGAACCAGAAGCATCAACTACAGGAGGTAGATTTGTTTTTGTTGTTTCTGCTTTTGGTGTAGAACAGCTTTCACCTTCTTTATGGTCATGACCACAACTTCCAGTTTTTTGTTGAATCACATGCATATTCAATTCTGTAATGCCACACTTTTCTAAAGCATCGGCTAAATCATCATGAATTTTTTGTAGGTCATCTGCTTCTGCAGGCACTGTATTAATTGTAATTTGTAAGATATTTCCTTCTACATTCACCTGAGTAATTCGATCTTTTAATGCATTTGTCGAATTTGGCAAAACATAGTTTTGAAGCACATTTTGGATTTCTTCTTCGTTTACCCCTTTTGCAGGCGAAAAGACAGATTTAAGTGAAGAAAGCCACGACATACAATTACTCCAAGTCTGGAAATACAGCAGAATGTTATAGTTTAACGATTATTGAGAAGAAGGTTAAGTAAAGTTCGCCACTGTTTTTATAATTCTGACAAAAATAGTTGGTTTTTGGTTTTTCATTCTCTATTTTCTAAATATTCTCCATAAAAAATGCCACAGAAATTTGAAATCCTGTGGCATATTCTTTTGCTATAAATATAGCAATTCAGCGAACCGTAAATTCAACTATCAACCTTTAAACTTATTAAATAAATCGGATGCTTTTTTCTGAAGCTCATCTAATTTTTCCGTTGCTTGAACTTTTAAATCATCTAGTTTTTCAGAAGCATCTTGCTTTAGTTCATTGGCTTTTAACTTTGCTTCATCTAACTTTTGACCCGCTTCAGTTTTGAAATGATCTAATTTATCTTTTAAATCACCCTGCTGTTCCGTTGCATCTTTTTTTAAATCATTTAACGCTTTTTCGCCTTCAAGCTTTGCTTCTTTTGCAGAATGCTTTACATCATCTACGAGTTTTTCACCTTCTAACTGAACTTCTTTAGCTTTTAGCTTTACATCTTCACCAAGTTCAGCAACTTTGTTTTTTAAATCATCTAAATTATTTGTATTCGACATTTTTAAATCCTCATTGTTATTAAGTTAATTTAACTATTATTTATACAGATAAAAGTGTAAAAAACATCCTAAATCATCAAATCATAACAAACGAGATACATAAATTTGCGTATATTGTTTTTTCACCTTTCATTTCATAAAAAAGAAATAGCATGCTGAATTGTTTAATCAAAGAAAAAATACTGAGAATTTGTGATGAGAAAATAGCAAAGAAAGGTGAAACGGTTGGCTTATCTTTTTATGCTTTTTTTGCCAATAAAAATGATGACCCTGAAACTTTAATGCACGTTGCAACGTGGTGGATTCAAACACATAAACTTGATCATTTTGAAAAAGCGACAAAAATAAAGCAGCTTATTTCACAAGAAAAATAAACTGCTTTATTTCAATTGAAATTATTTGTTAAGCGCGAACCGTACTCATAAAACTTACCGCAGAGAACAACCAAATGAACAAAATAAAGCTTCGTTCTTGGTTAAAATGTTCAACATCCGTGCCATGTAAAATATTATGACGCGTTGCCGTGACTACAGAACTACTATCCATTTTATAAGCATTAATTTCTGCAAAATAACGGTTCAATTCAACAGCAATTTTAGACTTATGCCATAAGCTTTTAATTTCATTACCTTTTAAACCAGGTACAATTTTATAAACATCGACAAACTTGGTACCGTTTTGCTTTAAGAAACCTGTTTGTAAAAGCACTTCAGTTAAAATACCTTCTAACTGCGAATATAAAACAGGAATACAGCCTGCATAAAAACCTAATTTATAAAGCTTTAATGCTTCAAGAATTACTAATCTACGCTGTGCTTTGGTTTCACCAATTTCAAGTGCATCAAAGGCTTTTAACATTTCAGTCTGAAAATGCTCACCGTTAATCACATCTAATAATTTAAATTCTGCTGCATTTTCAAAGTTTTGGTTTTCACGCCAAAAGTACAGTAAATTTAAAGCATCATTGGCAACTTTTTCACCTAAAGGTTGGTCTAGCTGTTCTGCCAAAACAGTAAAGTATTCTTCATTCGCTACCAATGCTTTTAGCGACTGAATTAAATGCTTATGTTCTTCTGCCGAAATGGCTTCTAAATATTGCTCTGCCTCTTTTAAAATATGATTACCCAGCTGTTTATTACGCTGTTCATTTTGCGGAATACGCGTTACAGGTTGGTCGAAATCAAAATCATCATCGATCATGGGTTTATCACTCTTTCGGCATTTCTTTAATAGGCTATTATCACTGTTATTGCCTTTGCAATATATAAATATTTACTTTATGAAAAGATTTCGCTGAAACCTTTGTGCATCTGCGCGCTATCTCATGTAAAATTACGCCCATTGCATAAAATACGAATGAGAGAGTTATATCCGTGCGTAATATTTTAGTTACTAACGCCCTTCCTTACGCCAATGGTCCAATCCATATGGGTCACTTACTCGGTTATATCCAAGCAGATATTTGGGTTCGTGCCATGCGTGCAATGGGTCATAACGTGACTTATGTATGTGCGGATGATGCTCACGGTACAGCAATCATGCTACGTGCCGAAGCAAATGGCATTTCACCAGAAGCGCAAATTGCCAATGTTCAAAAAGAACATATTCGTGATTTTGATGGTTTTGGTGTTCACTTTGACCATTATGACTCTACAAATAGCGCAGAAAACAAAGCGCGTTCTGAAGAAATTTATATTAAAAACCGCGAAGCAGGCAATATTGCAGTTCGTCCTGTTTCTCAGTTATTTGACCCAGAAAAAGGCATGTTCTTGTCTGACCGTTTCATTAAAGGCACATGCCCTAAATGTAAAGCGGAAGATCAATACGGCGACTCATGTGAAGTTTGCGGAACAACATATAACGCAACTGAATTACTCAATCCAAAATCGACTTTAAGCGGTGCTGCTCCTGTAGAAAAATCTTCAGATCATTACTTCTTTAAACTTCCAAATTTTGCAGAATACTTACAAAAATGGACACGTGACGAAGGTCGTTTACCTGTTTCTATTGCGAACAAGTTAGATGAATGGTTCGACAATGGCTTAAACGATTGGGATATTTCACGTGATGCGCCATATTTTGGTTTTGAAATTCCAGATGCACCAAACAAATATTTCTATGTTTGGGTAGATGCGCCAATTGGTTATATGTCTAGTTTTGAAAACTACATTAAAACTAAACGCCCTGAATTAAGCTTTGACGATTACTGGAAAAAAGATTCTAAAAATGAGGTGTATCACTTCATTGGTAAAGACATTGTTTATTTCCATGCATTGTTCTGGCCTGCAATGCTTGAAGGTGCAAACTACCGTACGCCATCTGGCTTATTCGTAAATGGTTTCTTGACTGTAAATGGTCAAAAAATGTCGAAATCTCGTGGTACGTTCATTAAAGCTGAAACGTATTTAGAGCATTTAAACCCTGAATATTTACGTTACTACTTTGCATCTAAACTGTCTGACAAAGTTGAAGATTCTGACTTAAACCTTGATGATTTTGTTCAAAAAGTGAATTCTGACCTTGTTGGTAAAGTTGTAAACATTGCGAGTCGTTGTGCAAAATTCATCAATACTAAGTTTGATAATAAATTAAGTGCAACTTGTGCTGAACCTGAATTGGTACAAAGCTTTATAGATGCAGGCGATTCTATTGCGAAAGCGTATGAAGACCGTGAGTTCTCTGCTGCTATTCGTGAAATTATGGCGCTTGCAGACAAAGCAAACCAATATATTGATGAGAAAAAGCCTTGGGCTTTAGCTAAAATTGAAGGTGAAGAACAACAAGTTCATGACGTTTGTTCTGTAGGTATTAACCTATTCCGTCAATTGGCTGTTTACCTTGCGCCTGTATTGCCTACTTTGGCAGATCAAGTTCAAGCGTTCTTACAATTAGAAAACTTCAATTTTGAATCTCGTAAGCAAGTTTTAGTTACACACGAAATTGCATTGTTCCAACCGTTAATGCAACGTGTAGACCCGAAAGCAGTTGCTGCTATGGTAGATGCGTCTAAAGATTCTTTAGCTGCCCCTGCTGAAGCACCAAAAGTTGAAAAGAAAAAAGAAAAGAAAGTCGCTGAGAAAAAGCCTGAACCTAAAGTAGGCGAAGCTGAAATCATTGGCATCGAAGACTTTATGAAAGTTGACTTACGTGTGGCTGAAGTTTTAGAAGCGACTACGGTTGAAGGTTCTGACAAGCTTCTTCAATTAACTTTAAATGTAGGCGAAGCTGAGCCACGTAACGTATTTAGTGGTATTCGTGAGTTTTACCAACCTGAAGATTTAAAAGGCAAATTGGTGGTGATGGTTGCTAACCTTGCACCACGTAAAATGCGTTTTGGTATTTCAAATGGTATGGTTTTAGCTGCGGGTAATGGCGAAGGTGTTTGGGTGATTTCACCTGAAACTGGTGCTAAAGCTGGTGACAAAGTGTCTTAATTTTTAGACACTTACAAAAAGCCCTGCTATATTTAAGTGGGGCTTTTTGTTATGAATAAAATATGAAATTTTATCGATTTAGATCACTAGATAATTTATTAGGAAAATATAAAGAACTCGAAAATCAGGAAATTTATTTTGCTTCACCAAGTGAGCAAAATGATCCTATGGAAGGTTATCATGATATTTACTTCCAAGGAGATGAAATTGTTTGGACTAATTTTTTTAAAAATTATTTATTTCTATTAGACCAAGTTATTCAGGATATCCTCTTACATCCCCCTAAACTTAGATACAAAGAACCTACACACCTAGAACTTTTTTATAATTGGGATAAAATTCCTCCCCCTCTGAAATTACACTTACAAAAAATTTTTGATAGTTTCTTTAATAAATCTGAAGCTGTTAATTTTCTTACAGAACTCAGTAAAAAAGAGCGTAAATTTTCTTGGGATGAAATTAGTCTATATTTAAGAAGTATCCACCTCATAGCTCTAAAAGCCGTTAATGAAATTTACTCTCAATTTTCACAACCTTTATTTGATTCAAAATTACTTGATTTGTCAAAAGTCAGCCAATTTAACGAGGAGTTCTTTCATCTACTAGATACGCTTTCTCAATATGAGCGACCTTTAATATTTCAAGTAATGACTTCTCCAAATCAACAATTAGATTTGCTTCAGAATTTAGCACCCAAAAAAATGACTTTTAAACAAGAGTTTTTTGTTAAAAGTTTTCCAAACTTTTTCCTAGAAAAAATTAAAAAATTAATGCATCGCAATTGGTACGCTGCCTGCTTCATGAATTATGAATTATGAATCCAGTCAATCTTCTTCCGTTTGGGGATCCTATGGTTCACATCATACTGGTGTTTGCCTAATATTTAATTCAGAAAAGTGTAATGCGCTCTCAACTCTAAAGTTGTACACCCCAGATTTTAGTAATGAATCCCATACTTATGAGCAAAAACTAACACCGCTAAAGTTTCATCGTATCGAATATGATAAAAGACCTAATTCCTTTAATTTTTTTACATCTTTAGGTTGTATTAACAGACTTGATTTAGATAGAAATTGGCTAATAAATTTTAAAGGTGAAACCAGTTATTTACGAAATACAATCTATCAAAACTATCATGTTTGGCATGAAAACTACCATGATACTTTTATCCAAAATATAACTAGAAAATCAAAAGATTGGCGTTATGAAAATGAATATCGATTGATTTTAGATGAATTTTGCTATGACTACACCAATCCCAAAGATAGAACACTAAGATACGAATTTTCTTCTTTAAATGGTCTAATTTTTGGAATTAATACCTCTGAGAAAGATAAAATTAGAATTATAGAAATCATTAAACAGAAATGTTATGAACATAAAAGAGCAGAGTTTAACTTCTATCAAGCATATTTTTGCCATAGTACACAATCGATAAAACATATGCCATTAAGCCTGATTAAGTTTAAATTTTAGAAGTATGCCTACTAATGATCTGCGACATGGATGTCGCCCGTTCGTTAGGCGCACACGGACGTGCCCTCTAACGGACAAAGGATTTTTGTTACTTTTGATCCATCAAAAGTAAAGTAATAAATTCTGAGTTATTTCTCCCTCACCCCAACCCTCTCCCTCAGGGAGAGGGAGCTTGGAGCTATTCCCTCTCCTTTTAGAAGATAAGCAGTACTGCTGCGCAAGGGAGAGGAAATTGCAATAAGCATCTCCCTCTAATAAATAAAAATTCCTATTACTTTCATCTTACGAAAAGAACGTAAGCTTCTCCCATAAAAAATCCCCTAAAGCTAGGGGATTTTTCTTTTAATTTTTCACCGATTTCACAGACCTCGGTCCATACATCAACCCTTTCTTTCGCTCATCAACCCTAAACAAATGAGAACTCACAACACGAGAAACATCATAACCCGCATCACTCATTTGATTCGAAACCTGATTCACCAAAGCAGAAACTAACATACCCGCTAAAGAATTATTACCATCACTACTACCTTGGCGTTGCTTATTCTGCCCTTCCCACAACAAAGCTCCTGTATTTAAATCAACCAATTTTGCTTCAACCTCAACAGTTACAACAGAATCAATCAACTGATACTTAGAACCATATTGCTTCACTTTTAAATACATTACAGCATCCGCACCAAAAATTTCTTTCAGCTTTTTTAAAGGAATGCTTTGTGCATCAAAACCATTGGTCACACCATTTTCTTTCAACATAGTGTCTACAACAGTTACAGGAAAAACATAATATCCTGCTTCTGCAAGTGGTGGCGTTACTGTAGACCAAAAGCCATTGGTTGCACGTGTATCTGGCGACTCATTAATGGGTGGTAAAACCACAATAGACACAGGTATATTCGACAAATAAGCTGTACGATCTTCAACTTGATCGGCAAATGAATAAGTAGAAACCAAACTTAAGATAATAGAAGTGAAAAAACCTAACTTTTTCATTTTTTCACTCCACTCGAATTTGTTGCACCCATACGCTGTAACAAACGATTCATTAATACCGTAGATTCAGGATAAACCTGTTTCTCTAATTCAAAATACATGGCAGCACGTTGTGAGTTTTGAATATCTAAATTCAATAGACCCAAATGTGCATATAACCCAGGTGGTACTGCTCTATTTTCTGCTTTAGATATTTCTACATCTTTTTCAAGACGTGTAATTTGTTCTAAAGGTGAAGTCTTCTCTTTGCCACTCATATAATTATAAGTTTGTTGAGGAAATTCTCCCCAACGATACAAAGAAGGATTTCCACCACCACATCCAACAAGAAAAAGACTCAATGCAATAAGAGCTAAAACTGTTTTTTTCATCAGTTAAAACCTATTAACGAGTAGACCACTTGCCAGTTTGAATATCTAAAACAAGATTATTTACAGCTTCACGAACAGCTAAATCTAAAACCTTACCATTCAAAGTAGAATCGTAAGATGCGTTAGATCCAAAACCTAAAATTTCACGTTCACTCAGTGCATATTCACCCGCACCTTGTACCGAATGAATCACTTCAGCCGTTTTTACATCTACAACATTTAAATTCACTTTTGCATAAGCAATCTGTGTTTTACCACGACCTAAAATACCAAAAAGTTGATGATCGCCCACTTCTTTACGACCAAACTCAGATACATCACCTGTTAATACATAACGTGCACCTTTAATGGCTTGGTTTGATTTTGAAAAACCTGCTTCTTGCTGTAATGCAGACAAATTGTCACGGTTTAAAACCGAGAAATAACCTGTTTGCTGTAAATGTGTTTCTAAAATTGTTTTTGCTTGACCACCTAAACGGTCAGTATTGTCTGAAAAAATACCGCGCATGTAGTTTGAACGGTTATCAAACTTACCAATTGAAACAGGTATTTTCACTCCGTTATAACGTACAGCAGAAGTTGCCGATGTTACTTGAGGCGATTGAATAGTTTTTGAAGTTTCTACTGTTGAACATGCCGTAAGAGATAGACAAGCTAGCGCTGTTACAAGTAATGTTTTTTGAGTCATAATATTTATCCCAAAGTTGAGTAATTTTTTCGTAGTCTAGCCAAAAAATATTTTATTACTGTTTATTTTGTGTACTTCATCACATTTAAATTGATGAGCTAGACTATATCAATCATGCATGGGCTTTCTTCTTCTTAGAAGCAAAATGTTCTTTGTTAACTTAAGAAAACCAAATAAGTACTACATACAAAATATTTTAATGAAGAATTAATTCCTAATTTCTACTGTACATCATATTGCACCATTTATTAGCATTAAACTATTTCTGAATAAATGTTCAAATTAAATATATAAAAATTAAAATCTATTCCCTTTCTTTTAATAGAAATAATGCACCATTTTAGAACTAGACTTTATATTATTGCCTTATATCGAGTCTTCTTAATTCCATGTAATTTATCATCATAATTTCCCTTATTAATCACTCTTTTACTCTCAAATTTGCTCTATATACTGACTCTCAATTTGTGAAATCACGCACAAAATTGAGATATCCCATGCAAAATATAGATTTATTTTTTCTCCTACTTGGTTCAATTTTAGTCCTTTCCATGCACGCAGGATTTGCATTTTTAGAGCTTGGTACTGTTCGACATAAAAACCAAGTCAACGCCTTAAGTAAAATTTTAGCGGACTTTGCTATTTCAGCCACTGCATACTTTTTAGTAGGCTACTATCTTGCCTACGGTCAACACTTTTTCCACAGTGCAACAACCTTAGCCGCAGATCATGGCTATAACTTAATGCGTTGCTTCTTTTTACTCACTTTTGCTGCTGCCATACCTGCCATTATTTCAGGCGGTATTGCGGAACGTGCAAACATGAAAGCCCAAGCCATCGCAACATTATTCTTAGTCGCTTTAGTTTATCCATTTTTTGAAGGGATGATGTGGAACGGTAATTTTGGTGTCCAAAAATGGTTGGAAAATAATTTTGGTGCAAGTTTCCATGATTTTGCAGGCTCTATTATTGTGCATGCAATGGGTGGTTGGATTGCTTTGGCAGCTGTGATTTTACTTGGTGCCCGTCATGGACGTTATAAAAATGATGGTCGTGTTGTTGCCCACCCACCATCATCTATTCCATTTTTAGCTCTAGGTTCTTGGGTTTTAATTATCGGTTGGTTTGGTTTTAATGTAATGAGTGCCCAACGTGTAGATGCCATTTCTGGTCTTGTTGCTATTAACTCGTTAATGGCAATGATTGGCGGAACACTGGCAGCCAAAATTGCAGGTAAAGATGACCCAGGCTTCTTATACAATGGACCACTAGCAGGTTTAGTTGCCATTTGTGCAGGGTCTGATGTTGTTCATCCTTTTGGGGCATTTATTATTGGTGCACTAGCGGGTCTTATATTTGTTAAATTATTTACTTACACACAAAACAAATTAAAAATTGATGATGTATTGGGCGTTTGGCCATTACACGGTGTATGTGGTGCTTTTGGTGGGCTTGCTGTTGGCTTATTTGGTCAACAATGGTTAGGCGGAATAGGTCATATTTCTATGATTTCTCAAATTATTGGCACCACAATTGCGATTACAGTTGCGTTAACGGGCGGGTTCTTGGTTTATGGTATGTTGAAGTTCACCATAGGTTTACGTTTAAGCCAAGAAGAAGAATATATAGGTGCAGACTTATCTATCCACAGAATTTCAGCCAATTCTGAAGACAATAGTTTTAGATAAATAAAAAGCCTCTTTTAAAGAGGCTTTTTTCATACTTTTTAATAAAACTACTTCATACCGAATATAAGTTTTAAACCAAGTACGGTCATTACAGCACCTGCTGCACGGTCAAAACCTGCTTTAAACTTTAAGTACACACGGCGCGGTTTCTCAGCAGATAATGCAACTGCCACCAATGAACACCACCCAGCATCAATAAAGAAACATAAAATAGGCAATGCAAAGTTGAAATAAAATGGGATTTCTTTAGGTAATAATGCAGTAAAAATACTTGCTAAAATAATGGCAGTTTTAGGATTTGATAATTGCGTAATTAAGCCCGTAGTATATGCACGACGTAAAGACATTTGCTTTGTCATATCGTCATTTGACTCAATAGGTTCTTTGGCATGTTTAATAATTTTAAATGCCATCCACAACAAATATAAACCACCGCAAATTTTCAATAATAAATATGCAGATGGAACAGCCAATAAAAATGCCTGTAAACCAAGCACAGCAAGTAAACCAAAAATTGCTGCACCTGTAGCAGTGCCCATAGCTGTAAATAAACCATGTTTACGTGAAATTGCAATTGCATTTTTTGCAACATAAATCGAAGTCGGTCCAGGACTCATTGCACCTAGCATTAAAGCAAAGGCAATTGAGCCCAAAATCCAAAATGATTCCACAGAAACACCTACATATTAAAATTCCGAAGCAATTTTACATATTACAATGTGAAATATCTCCCTGTTTTTAGCATTATTTTTGTAAAACTACAGAATTATTCACTACTTAATTGAACTTTCATGAAATAACAATACACTTAACTTGTTTAAACCTATATTTCTAAAAAATAAGCTCATCTTCAAAAGAATACTTTCATGAATTTCATCATTTTTTTTCTTGATAAATCACTAACCCAAATACTCTACGTATAAAAAACATTGCAACTTTAAATAACTATTTAAGCTTTTCGTTTAATGTCGTGGATGGTGAAAGTTTATAATCTTTATCGTGTGCAGGAACACCACCAATAATCATGGTGCGTGCTTCTATTTGCTGCTGTTGTCCTGAAGTTTGCGTATCACATGCGGTCAAACTGAGTAAGGTAAACCATGTCAAAAATAGGGTTGTATATTTCATAGCAAATCCCTCTTTAATTCCTTTCTAATCAGCATAGCATTATTGATTAAAAAACAAACATTTTATTTTTATACTATTATTCCTCCGTCAAATACATTTCTTTATGCTGTGATTTATCGCTAATATTATTTGCTATACAACCAAAGCTTTTATTTTTATGTTTAATGAAATTGCAGAAAATATTCCAGAACAACATATTTCAATACACGGCATATCTATAACCATAAAACGTCTAGATTTGATTCATCCTGCAATTTCAGGCAATAAATTTTTTAAACTCAAATATAATTTTTTAGAAGCAAAAAACTTAGGCTACTCAGGTGTATTAACATTTGGTGGTGCATTTTCAAATCATATTGCAGCAACTGCTTTTGCAGCTCATCAGTTTGGTTTTAAAAGTGTTGGAATTATTCGTGGCGAAGAGCTTGCACATAAAGCATTGAATCCAACCTTAACAACAGCACAAGATTTTGATATGCAATTAAAGTTCATTTCTCGTGAACAATATCGCTTAAAAGATTCCTCTAATTTCCTTGCTGAGCTGAAACAACAATATCCTGATTATTATATTATTCCTGAAGGCGGAACAAATGATCTTGCTATTCAAGGCTGTAAGGAAATTTTAACTGAAGCTGATCGTGAAAATTTTGACTTAATTTGTTGTGCTGTGGGTACAGGTGGCACAATTACAGGCATTATCGAATCAAGTGCTCAACATCAAACCGTACTTGGTTTTTCTGCATTAAAAGGTAATTTTTTAACTCAAGATGTTCAAACAAGAACTCAAAAAACTAATTGGCAAATCACCGATGAATTTTGTTGTGGTGGCTATGCAAAAACGACTCCTGAACTTTTAAGTTTTATACAAAACTTTGAAAATGAATTTTCAATTCCACTTGAACACATCTATACCGCAAAAATGTTATTGGGTCTTTCTAAAATGATTCAACAAAAACACATTGCTCCATCCACAAAAATTTTGGCAATTCATACAGGTGGCTTACAAGGTCGGCTTAAATCAGAATAAGTCTGAAAAACAGCGTAAAATTGTCTATAATGCCCTGCTTTTATCTCCTGTGAGTTTGTCATGTCTTCTAATCAGTATGATGTCTTAGTTTTAGGTGCTGGTGCATCTGGTTTAATGACGGCATATATGGCAGCTCAACGTGGGCGTAAAGTCGTTGTCGTTGAAAAAGCTAATAAAGTAGGTAAAAAAATTCTAATGTCAGGTGGGGGTAAATGTAACTTTACCAATCTATATGTAGAGCCATCTAACTTTATTTCGCATAATCCACATTTCGTAATTTCTGCCCTATCTCGATATACCAATTGGGATTTTATTGGCATGGTTTGCGAGTACGGCATTGAATATGAAGAGCGCAAACATGGGCAATTATTTACCCAAAATGGTGCAAAAGAAATTTTAGCGATGCTCTTGGCAGAATGTGACAAAACAGGTTTAGTCGACATTAAAACCAACTGCGAAGTAAAAGCAGTAAATGCTCTAGATGATCAAGGTTTTCAAGTTGCGACCAATATTGGTTATTTCCAAGCAGAGTCTGTTGTTGTCGCTTCAGGTGGTTTATCTATTCCAACTTTAGGCGGTTCTGCAATTGGTTATGATATTGCCAAACAATTTGGTCATCATGTTTATCCAACTCGAGCAGGGCTTGTGCCATTTACCTTTACAGATGGTTTTAAGGAAGTCACCACTCGCCTCAGCGGTAATGCCGTTGAAGCAACGCTTTCAAATGACTTAAATAGCTTTACAGAAGCTTTATTATTCACGCACCGTGGTTTAAGTGGCCCTAGCTCACTACAACTTTCTAATTATTGGGATGCAGGTCAAAGTTTCAAAATTGACTTCTTACCTTCAATCGATCTAAAAGATTTTTTCAAAGCGAAAAAGCAAAGCCAACCCAAAGTTTTATTGCGTACATTACTTTCAGAATATTTCCCGAAAAGTGTTGTAGCAGAATTACAGCAACTGATTTGGGCTGAACAAGCAGAAATCTCAATTGCCAATATTAGCGATGAAAAACTTGAACACATTGCATCACGCTTGCATGCTTTTGAAGTAAAACCATCTGGAACTGAAGGCTACAGAACAGCAGAAGTGACTTTAGGTGGTGTAGATACAACTGAGGTTTCATCTAAAACAATGGAAAGTAAAAAGCAAAAAGGCTTGTATTTTGTAGGTGAAATTTTAGATGTAACAGGACATTTAGGTGGGTTTAACTTCCAATGGGCATGGTCTTCAGCACATGCCGCATCGGAATATGTTTAATTTTATGAAGTGTTAAATTAGATTACTCTAAATAATCTGTTCTAAATAAAGTTACATTTCTTGCATTCTTCACACGCTGAAGTGTGCAATCCATTTTTTCTACCGCTTTTACAATATGTAAAGGTGGTGAAGTGAATGTATGTGTCTTCTTAATTTGTATATTCATCATTTTTAAAATCCCCATTTTATAAATTCCTATTATTTTAAAATTTATATGTTTAATAAAAATACAGTACTAACATGTAAATATTATTAAATTCTCATTATTTACAATAAACAAAATAGACCATTTTTTTTACTTTTCTTGCCCTTTATTTTCTCCTTTTTGACTTAGATCTTTTTCTATTTCTAGCTTTTCATTTGCAAAAATGAACTTATATGCACTTGCAAGAAGCCCTACTGTTAGCCCAGCGATCACAATTGGTGCAAACCAATTATTCGGTTTTTTCTTTGCCATATTCGGTCCTTATTGATCAAATGATTCTTATATTGTTTTGTATAATATTTAAACTAATATATTTTTCATTTCAATAACAATTATTATTTTCGAATCATCCTTAAAAGTGATCTATGCTCGTTCGATCAACAGATATGTGCGTGTTACCTTGAAATATGAGCTATACTATGTGCCCAATTTATGCACTTTAAGAGTTATATGGCGTATCGTCAGCAAAGTGTAACGCTTGATCTAGACACTGACGTCACACATCAATGTTCATTGCACTACACTCGTGACCAACACTTAATTGGTATTATCGAGTTTAATAAACCTTCTTATATTCTAAAATGGGGCGATCTTGAATATTTTCGTCGTCGTACAGAAGAGCTTTCTGTAATGCCATTCCCAGAATGTATTAATGCGATGGTTATCGATATTCGAAATATTGTGTCATTTTTAGATAATGAAGTTCCTATTATTCCGTGGCGTTTACTTGAAGAAGAATGTCCAATTCGTCTAGTTGTTCCACATGATCGTTTAGAACATTACATGGGGATATTTGAGCCTACATGGCTAACAACAGATGTAGAAACTGCTATTCACGAACTTCGCGAATTTATGGATATGTTTGTACATTAAAATGTATTCAACAAAAAACCTCCTTATTGGAGGTTTTTTTATTTTCAGAACTCCTCCCTTTTTTAAAGGGAGGTTGGGAGGGACTCGATTCTGAATAAATATAGCCAATAGAATCCACCCAACCCCTCCTTTTTCAAAGGAGGGGTTCAAAGGTATTACCAATAATTCTCTACTGCAATATTCCCTTCTCCACGACGGTTCATGGTCAGTCCACGCGCTTTTAATGCTTCTTTTGTGTCTTCAACCATTTGTGGGTTACCACAAAGCATAATATGCGTGGTTTCAGGATTAAGCCCTAAACCAACAGCTTTTTCTAAATCACCATTTGCAATAAGTACAGGTAAACGATCATGTAAAGGTGCTTCTGGGTCACGCGTAATAATTGGCGTAAACTTAAAACCTGTATGCCCTTCACCAAAAGTTTCAGCAATTTCTTGAATGCGTTCTGCATAAGCCAGTTCTGATGCCGTACGTACGCTATATACCAAATTAATATTTTTATAATTTTTCCATGTTTCAAAATCTTGAAGCATAGAAATAAATGGTGCTAAACCTGTACCTGTTCCCAATAGCCATAAATCTTGTGGCAAAGGCAGTTGATAACGTGCAAGGGTTAAATAACCATAAGGAATTTTTTCTAAATAAAGTTCATCGCCTACTTTTAAATGTTGTAAGTTCGATGTAAATGCACCATCAGGAACAACAATCGAGAAGAACTCCAATGTTTCATCAAAAGGTGATGAAACAACAGAATATGCACGAACCACCAATTCATCTCCAACTTTTAAACCAATACGAGCAAATTGACCTGCCGTAAATTTAAAATGAGATGGCCGTGTCATAGTGAAACTAAAGAGTGTATTGGTCCAACGATGTACAGATAAAACTTTTTCTAGACTAAATTTCTCAATTGACATGATTTGTACGTGGCATGAAAGACTATGCTCATGTTAGCATGGCGTTATAATTTGTGAATAACTTTATATGTTAAGGCTCAACCCATGCGCATGACATTACGCCAATTGGCTGTTTTTGTAGCAGTCGCTCAGGAAGGTACAGTCACTAAAGCTAGTGATGCCGTTAAGCTCACTCAAAGTGCTGCAAGTATGGCTTTAGCAGATCTAGAAGATGGCTTAGGTGCTCCACTGTTTGACCGCTTAGGTAAAAGATTACAACTCAATGATTTAGGTCGTTTTTTGCTTCCACAAGCTCTAGAAATTTTAGGTCGTTGTGATGCTTTTGAACAAGCAGCAAAAGGTGAGCTTCAAAGTATTGATTTAAGACTCGGTGCAACTCTCACCATTAGTGATTATTTAATGCCTGATCTTATGGCGAACTTCTTAAAAGTTCAGCCTCAAGCTCACCTACAACTTCAAGTAGGTAACACGCGTCAAATGATTGAAGCTGTAAATCAGTTCCAACTCGATTTAGCGCTTATTGAAGGTTCGTGCCACTTACCACAACTTCAATGTATTCATTGGCGTGATGATGAGCTAGCCGTATGTTGCTCACCAGATCATCCATTAGCAAAGTTAAATCGTGCTTTAACCATTAACGACTTTAAAGATGTTCAGTGGATTTTACGTGAAGAAGGTTCTGGTACACGTGAAGTGTTCGACAATGCCATATTAAAAGACCTACCCGATGCAAATATTCGTTTAACCTTAGGGCATAACGAAGCCATTTTAAAAATTGTTGCAGGCGGTTTAGGTATGTCATGTATTTCTAAACTTGCGATTGAACCCTTACTTGAAAAGCAACAAATTGTCATTTTAGACACACCATTTTGGCAATTAACTCGTCCATTATTTATGCTTGTTCATCGTCAAAAATACCAAGGTCCTGGTCTAAAAGCATTTATGAAATATTGCGATCAATAACTAAATATCTACACATAAAAAAGTGCCTCTAGAGGCACTTTTTTATGAAATATTCATTATGCTTTTTAATTAACGACCAAACTGTCTTTCACAAGGAATACCATCATGATTACCATCCATTTTTACATTAGGACAATTTCTTAAAAAATATACGGCCTCTTCATAAGAACGCATTTGTGAACAATGCTGACGACCATCACAGCTAAATTGATTTGTAGAATTTTTATTACTTGCCTGTTGATAAATAACAGTCTGAACCTGCTCTTGAGGGTTTTGTTCTAATTTATAATTTTGATATTTTTCATAAACAAAATACCCCAATACGCAAATTACCACTAATCCAAATGTAGTAAACAACGATCCTCCCTTTGAAGAATGATGTTTTATATCTGGTCGCTTTTCTAGAACAGATCGACTCTGAGGCGTATAGCTTTCACTCTCTACTTTAATATCGATTCGATTAAGATGAATTGCCTTCAACTTTCCATTTTCTTCACTAATTTGGAAATAAACTGTCTCACCTATTTCAGGTTCAATTTTCTTATTTGGCATATCATTAATATGAAAAAAAATATCTTTTGTATTTCCTTTTACTTCTATAAAACCATATCCCTTTTCTGAATTATAGGTTTTAACGGTCCCCTCTTTAAGCATGCTTAACTCTTATTGGTTGAATTTTCTCATTATTCTAATAAAAAAAGAGGCTTTATGCCTCTTTTAATACTCATTATTTTCAAATTTTATTGAGTAAATATACGTCTATTTACGGAAATCTGATAATAATGCAGATGTAATTGATTTATTGTGTGTCGCTACTTTAGATTTCTTTGCCTTTTTTGACAAATCTTCCAAACGTTCAATTTTCACAGCTTTAAACTTATCACCATTCTTTACTGCTTCAAATTTTACCTTATCATTTCTTTTGGGTTCAGTTTCTGTCGGAAAATCTGAAATATGAAAAAAAATATCACCCTCAGAAGATGAAATAAATCCAAATCCTTTTTCAGGATCAAACTTTATTATTTTGCCTTTATATTGCTCAGACATCACTCACACCTTAAAACAAATCACACTTCTATCAGTATATAAAAAAAGAGGCTAAAAAGCCTCTTTTTGCTCATATTCAGAATTAATCTTTTTGTACTGAACCAAAGATTTTATCGCCTGCATCACCAAGACCAGGAACAATATAACCATTTTCATTTAAACCATCATCAATAGAAGCAGTAAACATCACAACATCTGGATGAGCTTCTTCAACACGCTTAATACCTTCTGGTGCTGCAACAAGAACCATAACGCGAATATCTTTACAGCCACTTGCTTTCAATACATCAATTGCAGCAACTAAAGATGAACCTGTTGCTAGCATTGGATCAATGATCATTGCAATACGGTTTTGAACATCTGGTACTAATTTTTTATAATATGTACGTGCTTCTAAAGTTTCTTCATCACGCTCTAAGCCAAGAACAGAAACTTTAGCACTTGGAATTAAATTTAAGAAACCATCTAACATGCCAATACCAGCACGTAAAATTGGCACAACTGTAATTTTTTTACCTGCAATACGCTGAGTTGTTACTGGACCAGCCCAACCTTCAATTTCATGATCACACATTGGTAAGTCTTTTGTTGCTTCATAAGTTAGCAACATTGTTACTTCTTGAGCAAGCTCACGGAAGTTTTTAGTGCTAATTTCAGCACGTCGAAGCAAACCAAGTTTATGTCGAATTAATGGATGTTGAATTTCATGGATAGCCACGGGAGAACACCTAAAATGGTAAATAAATTTTTACCATTATAAAGGCATTTTGTCTTAGGAAAAAATAAAAAAGCCCCCAATTTGGAGGCTTTTTTTAATTATGTCGATCTTTTACGTAGATTAACGTGAACTCATCATCATATGTAATGGAGAAAGAATCTCAGATTGTACAGCCAAGCTAATAATTGGATCTGGATAAATACCAATCACCAATACCGCTAAAGTTGCTAACAATACCATGATGCCACCCACTTTTTGACCCCAGTGATCTACAGCATCAATACGTGGGTTTTCTGGTGGAGTCATGTACATTACGATAATTACACGTAAGTAGTAGTACAAGCCAATACCTGAACCCACAATGATCATTGCAGCAAGGAACCAATGTTGAGCTGTTACCGCAGCCATAACAACTAAGAACTTACCAATGAAGCCCGCAGTTAATGGAATACCTGCTAGTGATAACATCATTACTGTTAATACAGCAGTTAATACTGGACGACGCCAGAATAAACCACGGTACTCAGCAAGACTTTCAGCCTCATCTGTATTGTTATATGGGCTAGACATAAGCGCTACCGCACCAAACGCACCAATTGTTGTTAATACATAAGTAATAACATAAACAGATACATTACCAAGGCTAGCAAACGTTAAGCTAATTAAACCAATTAACAAGTAACCAAAATGAGCAATTGAAGAGTAAGCTAAAATACGTTTTAAGTTCACTTGACGAACTGCAAGGAAGTTACCTACAAGAATAGATAACACAGCAATAATAGTTAATAGTGTAACTACTGATTGAACTGCAATTGCGCCTGAAGAAAGTAAGTAACGTACAAACAAACCAATTGTTGCAACTTTCGCAGCTGTTGCTAAGAATGTTGCAATTGGTGCTGGAGCACCTGCATAAACATCTGGTGTCCATTTATGGAATGGAGCAAGAGATAATTTAAATGCAACAGCAAAGATAATGAATGCGATACCAATCAACACAAGTGGTTGATGTAGATTTTGCAATAATGTTTGTACAGAATCATAGAATGATAATGAACCTGTGTAGGCATAAATATACGCCATACCCATTAACAACATTGCAGAAGCTGTAGCTGAAAGTACAAGATACTTCACACCTGCTTCTAAAGATTTAGAACGCTGATGCGTATACGCCAATAAGCCGTATACAGGAATCGACATTAACTCAAGGCTAATGAAGAACGAAGCATAGTTTGAACTTGCAACCATTAACATTGCGCCCGTTACCGAGCCCAACATTAAGATATAGAGTTCTTCACGTTGATCTTTATAAGTCTCAATATAAGCATGAGATAAAGTACAACAAGCAAGTGCTGCAATTAAAATTAACAATTGATAAAGCATCGTAAATGGATCAACCATAAACATGCCCATCACGTTTGATGGCGCAAATGAGCCACCAAACATTGTGAATAAAATTAAAACTACAGCAAGGTTTAAACCGACCACTGAAGCTGTCGCAATTAAATCATGATTACGTTTAATTGCGGTGAGAATCATCACGACGATCATAGTCAACGCTACGATCATCACAGGAGCCAATGGCATAAGCTCAGAAAATGACATTGTGAAGTTCATGACTTATTGGATCCCCACATTTTCAAGTTGAATAGTTGTTTGCTCAACAACTTCAACGACTTCTTGAACTGGGATATAGCTATTAGCTAACCACGCCATGCTTGAATTTGAAATATCAAGGAATGTTTGTGGGAAGAGACCAAGCCATACAAGACCAAGAGCACATACTAGAAGAATAACAACTTCACGCGCATTTAAGTCTTTTAACGGACTTGCATAATGTTGTTTCTGCTCTTCATTTGGCGTACCAAATAATGCTTTGTGAATCAGGATTAAACCGTAAAGACCTGCAAACACTAAGCTTATAGCAGCAATAATTGTGAATACTGGGAACTTAGCAAATGAACCCATAAGAATCAGGAATTCACCGATAAAGTTACCTAAACCTGGTATACCCACAAGTGCAGCAACGAAGAACATTAAGAAGAATGGTAAATATTGGAATTGACCACGAAGACCACCCATCAAACGTAAATCACGTGTATTTAAACGTTCATACACTTGACCACACATAATGAACAATGCAGCAGATGACAAGCCATGTGCCAACATCATAATCATTAAGCCTTGGAACGTAAGAAGGTTACCTGCATAAATTGCAAGTAATACGAAGCCCATGTGCGAAATAGATGTATACGCAAGTAAGCGTTTCATATCTGTTTGTTGGAATGCACACCAAGCACCGTAGAAAATACCAACCAAACCTAAAATAATTGCGATATCTGCAAATTGTGCAGAAGCCGCTGGGAAGAATGGAATTACGAAGCGAAGTAAACCGTAAGCAGCAGTCTTAATTAAGATACCTGCAAGGTCAACAGAACCCGCTGTAGGCGCTTGAGCATGTGCATCTGGTAACCAACCGTGTAATGGGAAAACTGGAAGTTTTACCGCAAAACCGATGAATAAACACACCATGAAGCCATACGCTAAAGCTGGGAAGTTTGCTTCTAAGTAATGAGCAGCAAGTAATAAATCATTATAGGCAAAGCTAATTTGACCTGTTACAGCAATCGCATTAAAGATCACAAGACCTAAAATACCAATCAACATAATCAAGCCAGCAACTTGTGTATAAATGAAGAATTTAGTTGCAGCATAAACACGTGACTTACCATTTGCTCCTGAATGACCCCAAAGTGCGATCAAGAAGTAAATAGGTACTAGCATCATCTCCCAGAAGAAGAAGAATAAGAACAAGTCAATTGCTAAGAATACGCCAATTACACCACCTAATGACCATAAAAGGTTTAAGTGGAAGAAGCCAACATTCTTCTGAATTTCACCCCATGAACAACCTACTGCAAGAATACCAAGTAATGCAGTTAAGCCCACCATAAGAAGTGAAAGACCATCCACGGCTAAGTGAATGTTAATGCCAAGGCTTTGAATCCAAGGTAGGTTGAATTCTGCAGCCCATGTAGGAGTCTGTTGTAAACTAAAGTCATACCCACCTTGTGCCCAAAGCACAAGAGTGAGAATTAAAGTTACAATCATACCAATGAGTGCGATGTAACGCGGTAAGTGTTGATCAAGCTTATCAACTAACCAACATGCAAAACCTGCAATGAACGGTACAAGGATCAGTGCGGGTAAAATCCAATTGTTTGTGATTTCCATCTTATTTCCCCACAACCTGAGTCACGATCAAAATCATCAATAACACAATAATGCCTAAAGCCATGCTTGATGCATATTCGCGTAAAGAACCTGTTTGACGTGAACTTGTAAAGCTATTACCACCTTTCACAATAGCTGGTAGTACTAACCACAAACCATCAATTGGATCACGACCAACAAGCTTCGCGAAGAACAAATATGGTTTTACAAACACAAGGTCATATAACGCATCGAAACCAAGCGCATTGCGACAGATATTTACCAGACCAGCACCCAAGCAAGTACGTGTAAATGCTTGAACTGCTTTGTATGCAAAAGCAAATAAGATAATACCAACCACTAAACCTGTAAGTGCAATTGCAGTAGCGACATATTCAGCGCCATGTGCACCTGCTTCTAAAGCTTCAGGAATAATAAATGCAGGAATGTGAGCAGCATCTAGAATGCTCATTACAGGTGCTTTCAATACAATTGCAACACCAGTAGAAAGCACAGCAAGAATTGATAAAGGCAACCAGTAAGTTACACCTTTAATTTCATGGTATGCAGTTTTCTCTTCGCCAAAGAATACAACCCAAATTAAACGGAATGTATAAATAGACGTTAAGAATGCACCAGCAACACCTGCCCAATATAAGCAGTTGTAAAGTGGAATACCTGCAATATGACTTTGTGTCCAAACTGCAGCTAAGATTGCATCTTTAGAGAAGAAACCAATTGTTAAGAATGGAATCGCTGCCAATGCACCGCCACCAATCGCGAAACAAGCAAATAAGAATTTATTACGCTTGAACAAACCACCCATTTTGAAAATGTTTTGTTCGTGATGGTAAGCAAGAATCACCGCACCTGAAGACAAGAATAATAATGCCTTGAAGAATGCGTGAGTAAGCATGTGGAATAGACCAGCTTGGTACGCTTCAGCACCAACAGCCATAAACATATAACCGAGCTGACTCATTGTTGAGTACGCCAAAATACGTTTGATGTCTGTTTGAACCAATGCAGCAAAACCAGCAACCAACAATGTCACCGCACCTGTAATAGAAATGAATAACATCACTTCTGGCGCAAGTTCAAATACTGAGAACATACGGCAACATAGGTAAACACCTGCTGTAACCATTGTTGCAGCATGGATCAATGCAGATACTGGTGTAGGACCAGCCATCGCATCTGCAAGCCAAGTTTGCAATGGAATTTGAGCAGATTTACCAGCAGCACCTAAGAACAACATTAAAGCTGTCCAAATGGTAATAGATGAACTTTGTGTCATCACATTTGCAGCGTTATCTACAATAAATTGTGTATTTAACGTACCGAATTGTTGATATAACAAGAACAATGCGATCAGTAAGAATACATCACCAACACGAGTTACAGTGAATGCTTTAATTGCAGCAAAACCGTTTGCAGGTGTTTGGTAGTAGTAACCAATAAGCAAGTATGAGCAAAGACCAACGCCTTCCCAACCCAAGAATAACAATGCTAAGTTGTCGCCTAATACAAGAAGCAACATGCTTGTTACGAATAAGTTGAAGTATGAGAAGAAACGTGCGAAGTCTTCTTCACCACGCATATACCATGATGCAAAGATGTGAATTAAGAAACCCACACCTGTGATCATGCCCATCATCAATAATGATAGACCGTCTAAATGTAAGCTAAATTCTGGTGCAAAACCTGCAACATTGAACCAAGTCCAAAGGTACTGAGTTGTTGCTACCGAGCCATTATTTACAAAGTCGACACCAGCAATAAGTGCAAATAAAGCTGAAAGTCCAACAGAACCTACACCAATAATTGCTGCAATATTTTCAGGAAGTTTGTTACGTCCTGCCGCTAAAAGGATAAAACCAATGAGCGGAAATAATACTGTTAAATATAAATAACTCATCCGCGCATCTCACTAGCAGCATCCACATCCAAATGATGGAAGCGATGGTAAAACTGAAGCACGATCGCAAGACCGATACACGCCTCTGCCGCAGCAAGCGTTAAGATCAAGATGAACATGATTTGACCATCTGGTTGTGCCCATGCACTACCTGCCAATACAAACGCCAAAGCAGCAGCGTTCATCATGATTTCAAGGCTCATTAAAATAAACAATAGATTGCGTCGAACCATTACACCGTAAAAACCAAGTGCAAAAAGAATGGTCGCAACGATCAAACCATGTTCTAAAGGGATGTGGCCCATTATTCTTTTTCCTCTTCAGCACTTGGATCACGTTTACCGATATGGAAAGCAGCAACTAATGCAGCTAACAATAACATTGCGGCAACTTCAACCAATAATAGGTAGTGAGTAAAGAGCGCTTGACCAACCGCTTTAGGACCAACAATTTCCTGTCCCATAAGCGCTACACTTTGTGTGTAGTCTGAACCAAGCATCCAAACAAGTAACAAGCCCATTAAGAAACTCATTAATGCCGGATAAGCCCATGCAGATGATGCCAACCATTTACTTTCTTGCTCAACGGTATGTTGACCAAGGTTAAGCATCATCACCACGAACACGAATAACACCATGATCGCGCCAGCATAAACAATAATTTCAAGCGCACCAGCAAATGGTGCACCAACAATCATGAACATACCTGCAACAGCAAGTAATGATACGATCAAGCTTAGTAAAGCGTGTACCGGGTTCGTGTTTGTTACAACACGAACTGTAGAGACAATGGCCACAAGTGCCATCAAGTAAAATGGCCACATCATGGTAATAGACTCCGTACATCAACTGGCGCACTTTCACGTTGCGCTTGACCTTTATCTTTACCAGCAACAGCCATACCTGTTACACGGTAGAAGTTATAGTCAGGATATTTACCAGGACCTGAGATAAGTAAGTTTTCTTTCTCATATACAAGGTCTTGACGCACATACTCACCTAATTCGAAATCAGGTGTCATTTGAATTGCAGTCGTTGGACATGCTTCTTCACACATACCACAGAAAATACAACGCGAGAAGTTGATACGGAAAAACTCCGGATACCAACGACCATCTTCTTTTTCTGCTTTTTGTAGTGAAATACAACCTACTGGGCAAGCAACCGCACATAAGTTACAAGCAACACAACGCTCTTCACCATCTGGGTCACGTGTTAACACGATACGACCACGGAAACGTGGCGGTACGATATCTTCAGCTTTCACTTCCGGATATAAAATGGTGTCACGTTTACGTGTCACATGGCTAAATACCATGAATAACGAACGAACGATTGACCCAAATCCAGCTAGAAACTTAAACATTTTATTCTCCCTGCTGTCTTAGGCCTGATTCATTAGAATCACAGCACCAGTAACCAAAAGGTTTACCAATGCCAATGGCAAGCAAATTTTCCAACCAAAATTCATTACTTGGTCATAACGTGGACGCATTAATGAACCACGTGCCAATACAAACATCATTACAAAGAATGCTGTTTTAATAATGAACCAGAACGCAGCTGGAATGAATGGAATATCTAAGTTGAATGGCGCTAACCAACCACCAAAGAACAAAGTTACGATCAGTGCTGAAATAAGAACAACGTTTACATATTCTGCAACGAAGAACATACCCCATTTCATACCACCGTATTCTACGTGGTAACCTTCTGCCAATTCTTGTTCAGCTTCAGGTTGGTCAAATGGATGACGGTGAGTTACCGCAACACCTGCAACCACAAAGATTAAGAAACCTAAGAATTGAGGAATTACAAACCAAACATCTTTTTGAGCTTCTACAATTTCACGCATGTTGAATGAGCCTGCAATTGCAACCACACCCATAAGTGAAATACCCAAGAATACTTCATAAGAAATAGTTTGAGCTGCAGAACGTAAACCACCAAGCAACGCATATTTGTTATTTGATGCCCAACCACCGAAAAGTACTGCATATACTGCAATACCCGCCATTGCCATAAAGAACAATAAGCCAATGCTCATATCTGCAACACCTAAATAAGGTGATACAGGAATAACCATGAACGATAGCACCGCAGTTGCCATCGCAACTGCTGGAGCCATACGGAATGTTAATTTGTCTGCGAATTTTGGTGTCCAGTCTTCTTTGAACATGATTTTAAGCATGTCGGCAACAATCTGGAACATACCACCTGGACCTACACGGTTCGGACCATAACGGTCTTGCCATAAGCCCAGTAAACGACGCTCAATAAACGACATCAAAGCTGCAATCAATACGACAACAAGTAAGATTACAATCGCTTGCAGAACTGAATAGGCAATTGGCCAGTTTTCAGCCCAAATCGGCGTTTGACGGATTAATTCTTGTTCCATGAATTACACTCCTACCGCGACTGAAACAGGCTCTGCAAGAGATACCGTTGGTGCTAGACCAATTGGGTAACCAATATAACCTGTTGGTAAGTATTCAATTACTTGCACAGGAAGAACAATTGAAGTTTCCCCTGCTTTAACAGTAATTGTTTGACCATCTTTCACATTTAAACGTGCAGCATCTTGCTCACCTACTGCAAATACCGCATCAGGAATACGCGATTCCATTGCAGGTGTTTTAACAGTAAATTCACCAGAACCAAAGATATGATGCATAGGTACAAGGCGGAAACTTTCAGCATTCACAAGCACAGGTGCTGGAGCTACAAAAGTACGCGCAGGACGTTTAGCCAAACGATCAAATAAACGAATACCTGAATCACCACCTTTCAATGAGCCACCCACTTTATCTTGGAATTTGTTCCAAGCTTGTGGAGAGTTCCAACCTGCAGACCATGCAAATGGTACAAGCGGAGATGGAGTTTGATTACCTACATAACCTTCCATAGAGAATGTTAATGCAGAATCTTTATCCGTAGGTTGTTTAGGCTCATGAATAGACAATGGCGCACGCATAGATGTACGACCTGAGTAACGACGTGGTTCACGCGCAACTTTAAGACCATGTACACGGAAGCCAGCATCTGGTGCTACATCTTGAATTGCTTCTAAAGCAGGTACGTTTTTCGCAACTGTTTCAATCACATCATCAAGAACAGTCCAAGAAATCGCTTTGCCTTTCACGCCTGTTTCTAAAGCGTGTAACCAGCGCCAAGATTCTTTGATTGCAAGTTCAGGTTTGTAGTAGCTTGGGTCATACACTTGGTAGAAACGTTGTGCACGGCCTTCTTGCGATACAACAGTACCATCACCTTCAGCGAAGCTTGCAGCAGAAAGAACAACAGATGCTTTCTTCACAGTTGCTGTTTCAGCATGATCAAGCACAATAACATCTTTCGCTTTTGCTAAAGCTGCATCTACTTGTTTCGCTGGTAAACGACGGTAAAGGTCATTTTCAACAACAATAATTGCATCATAATCTTGTGCAAATGCTTGCTCTAAGCTGTTACCACCTAAAATTGCTAAGCCCATTGAGTTCACTTCAGGAACAGTCAATGTAAGACCTGCATTACCAAGGTTCTGTGCAACTTGTGCAGCAGCTTCCATAATTGCAGCATCTTGTAAGCTTGTACCAGAGATAATCAATGGTTTTTTCGCAGCTTTTAATGTGTCAGCAATGGTTTGAGCAAATGCTTTCGTATCTTCATCAAGACCAAGAATCGCCTCACCTTTCACGCCAGCAGCAATAGCAAAACCTAAACGTGCGATATCGTTAGGAGAAGCAACAACTTCACCTGCAGCAACATCAGCTAAACGTGTTTGCGTTGCAGCTAAAATGTAAATAGGAGATTTAGCATCTTGAGCAATACGTTGTACAGGCTCTGCCAACCATTCTTGCGTGCGACGTTCCGCAGCCATTTCTTTGCCTTTATTTTTCGCAGCTTGGCGAACAGATAAAGCCATACGTGGCGCAGTTTGCGTTAAGTCTTCACCCAGAATTAGCACAGCATCATAGCTTTCAATTTCACGCATACCAGGGTTATAAACACCCTCTGTTTGCATAATTGAAGCAGCTAATTCAACAAGGCTTTGTTCTTTTTGAGACATACCTGTTGAATAGTTTTCTTGACCTACTAATTCACGAAGTGCGAAGTTCGATTCAAGAGATGCACGTGGTGAACCAATACCCAATACTTTTTTGCCTTGGATATTTTCAATTACCGTATCAAGCGCTTGATCTACAGAAACTGTAGTTACATTATCGCCATTACGGAATTGTGGTTGACGAGGACGATCAGCATTATTCACATAACCTGTACCGAAACGACCTTTATCGCATAGGAAGTATTGGTTTACTTCACCGTTGAAACGGTTTTCTACACGACGTAATTCGCCATAACGCTCACCCGGTGAAATGTTACAACCTGAAGAACAGCCTTGGCATACGCTTGGCGCATACTGCATGTCCCATTTACGGTTATAGCGTTCAGAATGAGTTTTATCTGTGAATACACCTGTTGGGCATACTTCAGTCAAGTTACCAGAGAATTCAGATTCTAAAGTACCTGACTCTGGACGACCAAAGTAAACACGTGAAGCATTTGCATACACGCCAAAGTCTGTACCACCAGCATAATCTTTGTAGTAACGAACACAACGGTAACATGCGATACAACGGTTCATTTCATGAGAAATGAATGAGCCTAGCTCTTGGTTGTAATGCGTACGTTTTGTGAAACGGTAGCGACGACGATCATGCTGTGTCATCACAGTCATATCTTGTAAATGACAATGACCACCTTCTTCACATACTGGACAGTCGTGTGGGTGGTTTGTCATTAAAAATTCAACAATAGAAGCACGGAAATCTTTTGCTTCTTTGTCTTCAATCGAAATATAGGTATTGTCAGACGCAGGCGTCATACATGACATAACCAAGCGACCACGTGTATCTTCCGGGTTCGCATATTGGGTCACAGCACATTGACGGCAAGAACCGACAGAACCTAAGGATGGATGCCAACAAAAGTATGGAATATCAATACCCAAAGACAAACATGCTTGTAGCAAGTTCTCTGAACCATCGACTTCATACGATTTGCCATCGACATGAATTGTAGCCATAGTCGAATTCCTTAAGCTTGTTCTACGTTGCTAATTTGAGCAGCAGCATTCACTACTTTTGCTTCAAATTCGCCACGGAAATGTTTGAGTGCGCCCATAAGCGGTTCCATCGCACCTGGTGCGTGAGCACAGAAAGTTTTACCAATCCAAAGCTTACGAGTTAGTTCTTGTAAGTGATCGATATCTTCTTTCTTACCTGTGCCATCTTCAAGTGCTTTAAGCGCTTTAACAGCCCAAGGTAAACCATCACGACATGGTGTACAGAAACCACAAGATTCACGTGCAAAGAATTCTTCTAAGTTACGTGTTGCCGAAACCATACATTGAGTTTGGTCAACAACCATCAACAAACAAGTTCCTAAACGAGAACCCGCTTTCATGATTGTTTCCGCATCCATTGGTAAATCGATATGTTCAGCAGCCAAGAAGTCAGTCGAAGCACCACCTGGTAACCATGCTTTAAGCGTTAAACCATCACGCATACCACCGGCATGATCTTCAATCACTTCGCGCGCAGTTGTACCAAATGGAAGTTCCCATAAACCTGGGAATTTAACTTTACCTGATGCACCGTAAATTTTCGTACCTGGATCTTTCGACTTACCTTCAGATAAACCGATGTACCATTCAGGACCACGAAGCATAATTGCAGGTAAGTTGTTGTACGTCTCTACGTTGTTTACGATAGTAGGACGACCCCAAGCACCAGCAACTTGTGGGAATGGTGGTTTAGTACGAGGGTTTGCACGACGACCTTCAAGCGAGTTAATTAATGCAGTTTCTTCACCACAAATATAACGACCCGCACCAGTATGTACGTGTAAATCAAAGTTCCAACCAGTACCTAGGATGTTTTCACCTAAGTAACCTTTTGCACGAATTTGCTCTAATGCTTCATTTAAATAAGCAGCAGCTTCGATGTATTCACCACGAATGAAGATATAACCTTGTGTTGCTTCAAGCGTATAACCTGCAATCAACATACCTTCGATCAATTGATGTGGAAGCTTTTCCATCAACAAACGGTCTTTAAAAGTACCTGGTTCCATTTCATCGGCATTACAGATTAGGTAACGAGGACCACCATCATTTGGCGCCATCAATGACCATTTAATCCCCGCTGGGAAACCTGCACCACCACGACCTTTTACAGTTGCAGCTTTAATTACATCTAGTACTTCAGCAGGTTTCATGCCTAATGCTTTTTTAAAGCCTGCATAACCTTCTAAAGCTTCGTAATCGTCTGCACTGCGTACTGCTTCCTGTTTACTCAAGCGCCATGTTAATGGGTGAGTTTCTGGGTTGCCGTCGCCATAAATTGGTTTTGGTTCAGTATTCATACATACTTCTCCAATAACTGTTTAACTGAAGAAACTTCCACTAAACCGTGGGTATCTTCATTAATCATTAAGGTTGGACCTTTGTCACAGTTACCTAAACAACAAATTGGTAAAATAGTGAAACGACCATCAGCGGTTGTTTGACCAAATGAAATACCTAATTCGCGTTGAAAAGCTTCTGCTAAAGTTTCCGCGCCCATTAAGAAGCATGCAATTGAATCACATAATAAAATTACGTTGCGACCTACAGGTTGGCGATAAATGCGGTTATAGAAAGTAGCAACACCCTCTAAATCGGCAACTGTCATACTTAACATTTGAGCAATTGCATTCATTTGCGCATCATCTACCCAACCATTACGGCGTTGTACACACTTCAATGCATCTAAACATGCAGCACGTGGGTACGGATAGTGACCAATGTGGTGTTCGATGTCATGAATTTCTTCCGAAGTTAAAATTCCTTCAACCGTCACACGTGGTTTTTTATCTGTCAAAATCATCATAATGCGTTTACCCCTTAGCGATCCACGTCAGCCATTACGACGTCAATTGTCGCTAAATAAATGATTAAGTCAGACATTAAGCTGCCGTTAATCACAGAAGGCATTTGCTGTAAATGCGTGAAAGTTGGTGTACGAATACGAGTACGGTAACTCATTGTTGACTTATCAGAAGTCAAGTAGTAGTTAGACGCACCTTTTACCACTTCAGCCATTACAGATGCTTCACCTGCAGGCATTACAGGACCCCAAGATACGCTCAAGAAGTGCGTAATTAGAGTTTCAATATCTTGTAATGTCTTATCTTTTGGTGGTGGAACAGCCAGTGGATGATCTGCTTTATATGCACCAGAAGGCATGTTATCTAAACATTGCTTAATGATTTTTAGTGATTCTTCAATTTCACGGAAATGAACCATCACACGTGCATAAGCATCACCCTCGTACTCTAATGGCACATCGAAGTCGTAGTTTTCGTAACCGCTATACGGGCGATATTTACGAACGTCGAAATCGATACCAGTAGCGCGTAAGCCTGTACCAGTTACACCCCAAGCCAATGCAGATTTTGCATCGTACTGAGCAACGTTACGAGTACGACCAATGAACACTGAGTTTTTCAATGCTGCTGTGTAGTATTCGTTCATACGCTTTGGCATCCAATCTAGGATTTCGCGAATGAGATGCTGCCAGTTGTTTGGAAGATCGTGTGCAGTACCGCCAATACGGAACCAAGCTGGGTGCATACGGTAACCAGTAATCGCTTCAATCGCATCATAGATTTTTTGACGGTCAGCGAACATATAGAATACTGGTGTCATACCACCAGCATCTTGAATTGCTGTACCAATAAACAATAAGTGGTTATTAATACGGAACAATTCAGACATCATTACACGGATACATTGCGCACGGTCAGGAACAGTAATTCCTGCCATTTGCTCCACACCCATTACATAAGGCATGTTTTGAGCACAACCACCTAGGTAGTCGACACGGTCTGTATACGGAATAAATGAATGCCAAGTTTGACGCTCAGCCATCTTTTCCACACCACGGTGGTGATAACCAATATCAGGCACACAGTCTTTTACTTCTTCGCCATCTAACTGCAAGACAATACGGAATGCACCGTGCGCAGATGGATGGTTAGGACCCAAGTTCAAGAACATGAAATCTTCATCGTCATTTCCACGTTTTAGACCCCAATCTTCGGGTACAAAACGTAAATGTTCTTGTTCGAAATCTTGTTTCGCTTGGTTTTGCATGTACGGTGTATATTCAGTCGCACGTGCAGAATATTCTTTACGAAGTGGGTGACCTTCCCAATATGTAGGTAACAAAATACGACGGAGCATTGGATGCCCTTCGAAATTAATACCAAACATATCGTAAGCTTCACGCTCGTACCAGTTGGCATTTGGCCAAATGTTCGTTGCAGTAGGAAGATTTACATCATTCTCACTTAACGCAACTTTAATACGAATATCACTATTTCGTTCTAATGATAACAAGTGATAGAACACTGTAAAGTCAGATGCAGGTAAACCGTCACGATGCGTACGTAAACGTTCATCTACCGCAGATAAGTCAAATAACATCACATAAGGACGTTCGACTTTGCGCAAGAACATTAAAACGTCTTGTACACGTGCGCGCTCAACCCAGACCGTTGGAAAATCTTCAAAAGTCGTTTGCACATAGAAGTTCTCACCAAATTTGGTTTTGAGCTCTTCTACAATTGCAAATGCAGGGCGTGAATCAACTGGAGTTGATTCTGGCATAGCAATGTCAGTTTCAGCCATTGGCTTGGCTTCCTATTTAATACAAATTCAGTCAACTTAAACGACAATTACACCCGTACGGGTGCATCAATAATTTGTCACTTAAATTATTTAATTTCATCCATCGAGCGTAAGTTTTTCACAGCAATACGTTGTGCATTCTTACGATCACGTTCTGGCATCATCTTTGGCTTATACACTGGCTTAAGATCATCACCAATCACCGCTGAAAGTGGGCGGCGCTCGAGTTGAATTTGGTCTTGTAACAACATTAATGCTTGGATTAATGCTTCAGGGCGTGGTGGGCAACCAGGTACATAGACATCAACTGGAATAATTTTATCTACGCCTTGCACAACTGAGTAGATATCGTACATACCACCCGAGTTTGCACAAGCACCCATTGAAATAACCCATTTTGGTTCAAGCATTTGTTCATATAAACGCTGAATTACTGGCGCCATCTTAACAAAGCAAGTACCTGCAACAATCATCAAATCGGCTTGACGTGGTGAAGCACGGATTACTTCGGCACCAAAACGTGACAAATCGTGCACGCCTGTTAACGTCGTTGCATACTCTACGTAGCAACAAGATGTACCAAAGTTGAACGGCCAAACTGAGTTCTTACGTCCCCAGTTTACTGCTGTATGTGCCAAATCCTCTAAGCGAGTCATGAACACATTTTTATTCACTTCTTCTTCAAGCGGATCTGTAACGATTTGACGCTCTTGAAGTGGATATTGATCAGCATCCGGATTCGCACGGGTTAAGGTGTATTTCATCCCGTATTACTCCTTGTCAGATGATGCAGTCGGTGTTTTAGATTTCACACGACCAGAAGATTGCGCTGGAATTTGACCTGTAGGGTCTACTACCAACTCTTCAATTGAATTAAAGCGTGTAATTTCAGCTATATCCATATTAGGGGAACCAATTTTAGCTTTAATTCCTGCTGCTTTACGTTTATCAGATGGTGCCCAGTTAAGTGCGCCAGTTGAAAATTCGTAAATCAAACCGATAAGTAAAACTAAAATAAATACAGCTGCTGTAGCAAAACCAACCCACCCTACTTCACGGACTGAAGTAGACCATGCGTAGAGATAAAGCGCCTCTAAGTCGAAAACAACAAAGAAAATCGCGACTAAATAGAATTTAGCAGACAAGCGAATACGTGCACCACCGGCACCTACAACACCCGACTCGAATTGTTCTTGCTTAGCTCGCCCCCATGACTTACCCCCAAGGAGTAACGGGACAGTGAGCATAAAAACGCATAAAAATGTAACGCCGATCACGAAGGCAATAATTGCCCATTCGTATGGAGTAATGGCACTCATGCGGGGATAACTCCTGGCAGGCCTATTTATTAACAAAGAATGTATGTATTGGCCTTCAAATACACCAAACACAAAATTAATCCCGCCAATTGTACCTGATTTATGATTTCACTTGCTAGCTTATAACGCTTAGTCTTTTGGATGATTTTTTCATCATTTTCCATATTTTTAGAAAATTAAGCACAGTTATAAGGCTTTGAATCATTTCTATTCCTAAAAAAAATAATATGTAAATTAATTTTCACCACGTTAAAATTTGTATTTTTTAAGCAATATTATTAAATAATGATTTTAAAACCAACAAAAAGGTGGTTATCTTTAAATTAATTAATAATTATTCTCATTAAATAATAATTAATATTATTTTATTTTTTGTAATATTTTGAAAAACCGCAATGAAACAGTTTAAATCTTAAGTATAAATGTGCTATTTCTATATCAATCAATTAATAATCAAACAATAAGGGCGAAAATACATGAAGTTAGATATTTCTTATAAACCAAACTATTTTTTATACGCGCAGCTAATTATTCGCCATGTTGAAAACTACATTAGCAAGCATCCAGATGCAGAAAATGCAATTTTTGATTTACGTGATATTTATGAATTGTTCCGTCATGATAAAGCATCATCTACCACCAACTTAGATGGCATTCTAAATATTGCTGATGAATATAAAGTTGAAACGCTAAATGGTGATAAAAAACTCATTAGCAAATATGCTATTAATATCTCCGACAACTCACTACTCATCGATTTTGACCCCGATGCACTTCAGGCAATTAAAGATGGTAAAAAAATCATTGTTCCTGACGCAACAATTACAGAATAAATAGTGAAATAAAAAAAGCGTGCTTCTATAGCACGCTTTTTTATTTCAAAAATACCATTCGCTTTTAAAATTTAGCTTTTGCGATCTAATAAAAATTTTGAAATTGATACCAATTCTTCAGCAGAATCACCAAAATATTCTAGTGTTGTAAAAGCCTGATCATGTAATTGTTTCGCATATTTAATAGCTTGATCTAAGCCCATAAGTGCAGGATAAGTTGATTTTTCCACCAATTCATCTTTACCTGCGGTTTTACCAAGCACTTCCGTTTCAGCAGTAATATCTAAAATATCATCTTGAACCTGAAAAGCTAAACCAATTGATTGCGCATATTCACGCAACTTCGGAAGTGCAACATCCACTCCTTCAAAAATAGTCACAGCAGACATCATGACTGCTGCTGAAATAAGTGCACCAGTTTTATTGCGATGAATATTTTCCAAAGCATTCTGATCTACACGCTTCCCTTCTGCTTGTATATCTAAAACCTGACCACATACCATTTTAGAAGATGCTGTTGCCAAAATTTGCATTTGCTTCAAAACAATTGATGCATCTACAGCAGGTCCTTGATCAAACAAACGACTACCTAAAATCTCAAATGCCATAGATTGTAAAATATCACCTGCAAGCAAAGCAGTATCTTCACCATAAGCAACATGACACGTTGGCTGACCACGACGCAATAAATCATTATCCATACAAGGTAGGTCATCATGCGCTAATGAATAACAGTGAATAAGTTCTACAGCCACAGCAGCACGACGCACTGCCGCATAATTTGAGTTTGGCTTTATCGCTGCTGTTGCATACACCAAAGCAGGCCTAACACGCTTACCACCCAACATAACAGCATGATGCACAGCCCCTTTGAGAGGTTCAGGAATCGCAAATGCATCCAAAGCTGTTAATAAATCTTGCTGAATGCGCTGCTGTGCTGCGGAAAGTACATTATTCTGTATATCTGTTGATGATGACACGTGAGCCTCTATCGTTTTATAAATCCAGATGTAAATTAACTACTTTCAATATAGTCAACTTAACTGCTGGCTATTGTACATATAAATAGATCTTCTTACCCTTTTTTTGCGACATTCACCATGGACTTATCTACTCACTTTTTATTTTAAACTTGGTAAATAAAAACACCCCTATTTAAGAGGTGTTTGTATTTTCTAAACAACTACTTATTTCAAACTATCAGCAGGAATTCGAACCCAACCTTCCATTAAAACTCGAGCACTTCGACTCATGACTGCTTTTTTAACAATCCATTGACCATTTTCTTGCAATGCCTGCGCTCCAACACGCAATGTCCCAGATGGATGACCAAATCGTACAGCTTCTCTTACACCACCACCTGCAGCTAAATTTACTAATGTCCCAGGTATTGCAGCAGCAGTACCTATTGCAACAGCAGCAGTTCCCATCATCGCGTGATGAAGTTTCCCCATAGACAGAGCACGCACAAGTAAATCTACATCTTGAGCCTCAACAACCTTAGCACTTGAAGATGTATACGTTTTTGGAGGTGATACAAATGCTATCTTAGGTGTATGTTGACGAGTTACTGCTTCAGAAACATCTTGAATTAAACCCATGTGTTTTGCACCATAAGCACGAATGGTTTCTAATTTTTCTAATAATTTCCCATCACTATTAATCACATCTTGTAATTCTGTTCCATCAAAACCAAGTTCTGTTGCATTTAAAAATATTGTAGGAATACCTGCATTAATAAAGGTCGCTTGATAGATCCCAATATTTGGAACATCTAATGTATCAACAAGATTTCCTGTCGGAAACATTGCCCCCCCATCTTCACCATCATCGGCGGGATCTAAAAATTCAATTTGCACTTCTGCAGCTGGGAACGTCACTCCATCTAACTCAAAGTCACCCGTTTCTTGAACCTGCCCATTAGTTATTGGTATATGAGCTATAATGGTTTTTTCAATATTCTTTTGCCAAATATGTACAGTACAAATACCATTTTCTGGAATTTTACTCAAATCAACCAAACCATTGCTAATAGCAAAAGCACCCACTGCCGCAGTTAAGTTACCGCAATTACCACTCCAATCAACAAAGGGCTTATCTATAGCAACCTGACCAAACAAATAATCAACATCATGATGGGGTTGCGTACTTTTTGATAAAATAACCGTTTTACTTGTACTTGATGATGCCCCACCCATGCCATCTATTTGTTTTCCATACGGATCTGGACTACCAATAACACGTAGTAAAACTTGATCTCTTAACTTTCCCGCAATTTGAGCTTCTGTAGGTAAATCATCTAATTTAAAAAACACCCCTTTACTTGTACCGCCACGCATGTAAGTTGCTGGAATTTTGATTTGTGCTGCAAAACTCATTTTAATATCCTTTAGAACTTTATAATTACAATTTTTCCTTTTTTCAGAACAAGCATATCGTGTTTTTAATTTTGTTGTATGCATACAGTACTTAAGTATAAAAAAACAACATCCTCAAAAAAAAATTTGACCACTTTTTTAGTGATTTAAACCCATGGTTAAATTTATTTAATTGATTATATTGTATTTTTTAAACACTTTATTTATAAATATTTTTCATCAATATCATAACTTTAGTTCACTTTTAGCGTTGTACTAGGCTAAACGCAATCGATCTATTACAATCTCAACACTTATTCATCGTCGGGCTGAAAAACTTGAATAAAAATACTACTGAACTTCAGCGTGGCTTAAAGAACCGTCATATCCAATTAATTGCCATGGGTGGTGCAATTGGTACGGGCTTATTCTTAGGCTCCGCTCACGTCATTCAATCCGCTGGTCCATCAATTATTTTGGGTTATGCGATTGGTGGCTTAATCGCGTTTTTAATTATGCGTCATTTAGGCGAAATGATTGTCCATGAACCTGTTGCAGGCTCGTTTAGTCACTTTGCTTATAAATATTGGGGTAAATTCCCTGGTTTCCTTGCTGGTTGGAACTACTGGATTCTTTACATTCTTGTGGCAATGACCGAATTAACCGCTGTCGCAAAATATATTAATTACTGGTGGCCTCATATTCCTGCATGGGCTTCGGTTTTATTCTTTTTTATCGTGATTACACTTGTTAACTTAGGCAATGTAAAGTTCTACGGTGAATCTGAGTTCTGGCTTTCTATTATTAAAGTCACTGCCGTTGTAGCTATGATCATCTTTGGTTTATACCTAATCTTTACCGCAGGACCAGACTCAACTGCATCATTTAGCAACCTTTGGACCCAGGGCGGTTTCTTCCCGCATGGCTTTGAAGGCTTATTCTATATGCTGGCTTTCTTGATGTTTGCTTTTGGTGGTATTGAGCTAATTGGTATGGCTGCAGCAGAAGCTGAAAACCCAGAAAAAACCATTCCTAAAGCAATTAACCAAGTTGTGCTCCGTATTCTTGTATTCTATGTCGGCTCACTAACTATTCTTTTATCTCTTGTGCCATGGAATCATTTAGAACTTGGTGGTTTAGATAAAAGCCCATTTGTGATGATTTTTAGTCAACTAGGAATTGGTTGGGCAGCTCACCTACTTAACTTTATTATTTTAACAGCAGCTCTTTCTGTTTATAACAGTGGTATGTATGCAAACAGTCGTATGCTTTTTGGCTTAGCAAAACAAGGGAATGCTCCTCAAATTTTTGCAAAAGTAAGTAAACAAGGTGTTCCTGTTCCTGCTGTCTTATTCTCTGCGCTCCTTATTTTTGGTTGTGTATTACTTAACTATTTCGCTCCAGAAGAAGCATTAAGCAACTTAATTTATATTGTTGTTGGTGCGCTAGTTTTAAACTGGGCAATGATCTGCTTAACACACTTAAAGTTCAAACAAGCAATGAACAAAGAAGCTACGGTTTCTAAATTCCCTGCTCTTTGGTCTCCTGCAAGTAATTACCTTGTTTTAGCATTCATTGGCGTGGTGTTATACATCATGTGGACACAAGGTCTTATGGGTGCAGTAATCATGATTCCAGTTTGGATTATGATTATGTTTATTCTATTTAAACTCTTATATAGAAAAGCTTAATTTTTATAAAAGTTATCACCTCGGTGGTAACTTTTTTATTTCTTTTATAAAATCTTTATTATTGCGCCCTTAGCTTAACTGGATAGAGCAGTTGCCTCCTAAGCGACCGACGTGGGTTCGAGTCCCGCAGAGCGCACCATCATTAATTTATTTTAATAAATAATATTTCACATAAAAATTATCTCTTTCTTGAAACCTCGCATCAAAATGTGACATATACATCATTTAAACGCACCTTAAAAATACATTTACAACAATTTTAATATTTTTTTTCTTTTTTTGCGACCATGTAGTTCAAAAAATAAACTATTAAAATTCAATAATTAAGATACAAAATATACAAAATAAATAGAACTTAAACTCTAATATGCACACAAAACACCCAATAAAATTTTTATAGAGTATTTACTCTTATTTTAATTGTGATATTTTTGTCGCATGGAGTAACTTTTGATTACGGTTTGTAAAAGCCGTTATCTCCAATCACCACAAACTAAACAACAAAGTGATGAGTATTACATTCAAGGGATAATGAACAATGAAATTAAAAACTCTTAGCACAGCGATGATTCTTGCAACTGTACCAATGACTGGTGCTTTTGCAGCAGCAATGGATCGTACAGGTCAATCTATTTCAGCTTTTTTACAACCAGGAAACTATGTAGAAGCAGGTCTTTCAGTTTTAGATGCTAATGTATCAGGTAAAGATAAAAATGGCGTAAATACTGGTGATATGGCTTCGAGCTACCATTCAGCTTCTGCTGCTTTAAAAATTCAAGCAACAGACAACATTTCAGTAGGTTTATTATTTGATCAACCATTTGGTGCAAAAGCTGACTATGGTTTATCAAGCCCAAATTTTTCGTCTAATGGTGAAGGTACCTCTGCAGAAGTAACAACTGAAAACCTCACTTTACTCGTTGGCTATCAACCAAATGCAAATTGGAATTTCTATGCTGGACCAGTTTGGCAACAAGCAAAAGGCAATGTTCATTTACGTGGTACTGCATACTCAGCATTTAAAGGTTATGATGCTAATATGAAAAATGATGATGCATGGGGCTGGGCTGCGGGTATGGCATACCAAATTCCTGAAATCGCATTAAAGGCATCATTAACTTATCGTTCTAAAATTAAACATGACTTGGACTCAAGTGAAGGCTTTGGTTCCACTAGCGTTCAAAATCAAATGATCGGAACGCTGATCCAATTAGGTGTCCCAGCATCTAATGCTGTAGCAGCCATAGGAACAATTAGCGAGGGTACAACAAACGTCAAAACACCTCAGTCTGTCAATCTTGACTTCCAATCAGGCATTGCTCAAAATACAATAGGATTTATAAATGTCCGTTGGGTAAATTGGGATGGGTTTGCTATTCGTCCGACCTCTTTTGGTCAAGCAATAGATAAACTAGCAAATGCTACAGGAAAGGCAGACCTCAAAGGTGCTAATTTAGTCGAATATAACAAAGATCAATGGACAATTAATGCTGGTGTAGGTCGTAAATTTAGTGACAAATGGTCTGCTACTGCATCTGTAGGGTGGGACTCTGGTGCTGGTGACCCTGTAACAACTCTTGGACCAACTAAGGGCTATTGGAGTCTTGGTGTAGGTGGTCAATATAGTCCAGCTGAAAACTATTTCGTACAAGCTGGTATTAAATATTTCTGGCTAGGAAATGCTGATGCTTTAACAGCAAGTTCTGCTTATGAAGGAACATTCAAAGATAACCATGCAATTGGTTATGGTTTGAAATTCGGCTACAAATTCTAAGAAATAAAATTTTTAGTTACCAATTTTAAAAGACCATTCACTTGAATGGTCTTTTTTATTGCTTAAATTTTAATACCTATACAGCCATATTTTAATTGTTGATTTTTCAATCAAATAAACTTAATAATAAACAAATTCAATAATCATATAATTTCATCGAATAATCATAAACATAGCTTTATTTTTTAGGTCTTTTACTCTAGTTGAGCTAAATTTTGATCTCTTAAGTCAATGTCTTTTAGCAAACCGAGTATTTACTCTTTTTTTATTTATGTTACTTTTCCACCACATTTAGTTACAAACAGCATCAGGGAAGACCATGAAGCTCAACAAAATTTATATTGCACTTACATTAATAACACTCCCACCATGCACAATGGCTGCAGGTTTAGACCGTTCAGGTCAATCTATTTCTGCATTTTTACAACCAGGAAATTATGCTGAAGCGGGTCTTTCTGTATTAGACCCAACTGTAAAAGGCACTGATAACAGCCCAAATAAAAATAAAGTAAGTGACATGGGTGATGACTATGTTTTTGCTTCTGCTGCTGTAAAAGTTCAAGCAACAGATAAAATTTCTTTTGGTCTATTATACGACCAACCTTTTGGTGCAGATGCTCAATATGCTGTAGATGGCTCAATTTTCAACAATGGTACTGAAGGAACTAGTGTAAAAGTTCGTACAAATAACATTACAGCTTTAGTTGGCTACCAACCAACTGAGAACTGGAATTTCTATGCTGGTCCAGTATGGCAAACCGTAAAAGCTGATATTTCTTTACGTGGTAATGCCTATAGCAATTCTAATTACAATATCAAAGTAGACCAAAAAGAAGCCTATGGTTGGGCTGCAGGCTTTGCATATTCAAAACCAGAAATTGCATTAAAAGCAGCTGTGACTTATCGATCCGAAGTTAAACATAATGCCACTTCCCATGAAAGCTCAGCGTACACTCAAGGAATCATTCTCGTTAATGATATCCAAGCAGTAACACCTCAGTCTGTTAATATTGATTTACAAACTGGTGTTTCTCAAAATACTTTAGTTTTTACTAATTTACGTTGGGTACACTGGGATCAATTTGTTGTATCTCCAAGTCACTTAGGTAAACTTGGTCAAGACTTAATTTCCTATTCAGATGATCAATACTCTGCAACAGTTGGTGCATCACACAAATTTAACAGCAAATGGGCTGCAACTGCTGCTGTTGGATATGACTCTGGTGCAGGCAACCCTGTAACCACACTTGGCCCAACTGAAGGCTATTGGAGTGTTGGTTTAGGTGGTCAATACAGCCCTGCTGAAAATTATTTTATTCAAGCTGGTGTTAAATACTTCTGGTTAGGTGATGCAACTGCACGTACAGGTACAACAAACGTTGGTGAATTTACCAATAACCATGCTATTGGTTACGGTATGAAAATTGGTTACCGTTTCTAATTTTCAATATAAAAAAGGCGCTTAATGCGCCTTTTTTATTGCTTTATTTTTATAAATTAAGCAGGAATATCACGGTTTGATGCATTACGAATGGCTTCTTTCAATGCGGCATAACCATTTATTGGTGGAAATTGAGGAAATTCCGCTATTACATTTTCAGGTGCATCAAATAAGAAACCCGCATCTGCTTCACCAAGCATAGTCGTATCATTATAAGAATCACCTGCTGCAATTACACGGAAATTTAGACCATGTAATGCTTGAACTGCCTTACGTTTTTGATCTGGCTGGCGAAGCTTATAATTTGTAATAACGCCACTTTCATTGGTTTCTAATTTATGACAGAAAATTGTAGGCCAACCCAATTGCTTCATTAATGGATGAGCAAACTCATAAAAAGTATCGGACAAAATAATCAGCTGAAAATGTGTACGCACCCACTCTACAAATTCTTTCGCACCTTCAAAAGGTCCCATTTCTGCAATCACGTCTTGAATATCATTTATGCCTAAACCATGCTCTTTTAAAATATTCAAGCGCTGCGTCATTAACACATCATAATCTGGAATATCACGCGTTGTTGCCTCTAATTCTTTAATTCCAGTTTTCTTTGCAAAATTAATCCAAATTTCTGGAACTAAAACTCCTTCTAAATCAAGACAAACAACTTCCATGGTATTCCCCTCTTATCTGTTTAAAAATTTTCACTATCATAGCCGAATGCATGTAAATACGGTGATGATTTTTAAATCTATTTTCTTCATAAGTATTTATTTTTTAGTGATAAGTCTACAAATTCATTTCTATTAAAATACCTGCGAAATAAATTAATATAGGTTTAGATGTACCAAGCCTATAGCCAGGATACTCATGACAACTATTCCCACAATCAATATTATCGATGCGCTAGCATTAGAATATGCAGATAAATCTCCTAACGAAATTTTAGAACTTGCACTAAACCAAGAAGGTGAAATTGCAATTTCATTTTCAGGTGCTGAAGATGTTGTATTAATTGATATGGCATCTCACTTAGGGAAGCCTTTTCGTGTATTTAGCTTAGATACAGGTCGCCTACATGCAGAAACTTATCAATTTATTGATCAAGTTCGCAAACACTATAAAATTGATATTGAAATTTGTTTTCCTGAAGCAGAAGCTATTCAAAACTTAGTCACAACTAAAGGCTTTTTCAGTTTTTATCAAGATGATCACAAAGAATGTTGTGGTATTCGTAAAGTTCAACCTTTGCGTAAAAAGCTTGCAACTTTAGATGGCTGGATTACAGGTCAGCGTAAAGATCAAAGCCCAGGGACACGTACAGAAATTCCTGTTATTCAGCATGATATTGGTTTTTCAGGAGATGGAAAACAGCTTATTAAGTACAACCCTCTAGCGAATTGGACAAGTGCCGATGTTTGGAACTATATCCGTATGATGGAAATTCCATACAATCCACTACATGAACGTGGTTTTACTTCAATTGGCTGTGAACCATGTACACGTGCTGTACTACCAAATCAACATGAGCGTGAAGGTCGTTGGTGGTGGGAAGAAGCAACGCATAAAGAATGCGGTCTACATTCAGGTAATCTCAAAAAATAACAGCTAAAAAAGTATCTAAAAAACCACGTTTATCGTGGTTTTTTTAGACTTACAAATACATATTAATTCATTCTTTTTTATCAAATAACAGCTATACTTTATTTCTATTTTAAGAATACTTATAAGGCCGCTCATATAGGAGTAGCGTTAGCATTGCAGTGAGGCAACCAGCAATATGCGTCCATTACACCCAATTGATTTTATTTTTCTTTCTCTAGAAAAACGTCAACAACCTATGCATGTAGGCGGTCTTTTTTTATTTCAAATTCCAGATAATGCGCCAAGTTCTTTTATTCAAGATTTAGTTGCCGACATTCGCACATCAAAATCTATCCCAATCCCCCCATTCAACAACAAACTGAATGGATTATTTTGGGATGAAGATCAAGAATTCGATTTAGACCATCACTTTAGGCACATTGCATTACCAAAACCTGGTCGTATTCGCGAGCTACTTACCTATATTTCTCAAGAACATAGTGCTTTGCTTGATCGAGCTAAACCCTTATGGACTTGCAATATCATTGAAGGTATTGAAGGCAATCGATTTGCCATGTATTTCAAAATACATCATGCAATGGTCGATGGTATTGCGGGTATGCGCTTAGTAGAAAAATCTTTATCACACGATCCGAATGCTAAAAGCATTGTTCCACCATGGTGTGTTGAAGGACCACGTGCTAAACGCTTAAAACAACCTAAGGCAAATAAAATTAAAGGTTTACTTTCTACTGTAAAAAACCAACTAGAATCAACACCGGGAGTTCTTTACGAGCTATCTCAAACTATTACTAAAGATATTGGTCGCAATCCTGACTATGTCTCTAGCTTCCAAGCACCAAGCAGTATTTTAAATCAACGCGTAAGTTCATCTCGTCGCTTTGCTGCTCAGTCTTATGAATTCTCACGCTTAACCACTATCGCAAAAGCGCTAAATGTCACCATTAATGATGTCGTACTTGCAGTTTGCTCAGGTGCTTTAAGAGAATACTTAATTACACAAAATGCTTTACCTAAAAAACCACTTATCGCAATGGTTCCAGCATCTGTACGTGATGATAATTCTGAAGTTTCTAACCGTATTACAATGATTTTGACAAACCTAGGAACTCACAAAGAAGAACCTTTAGAACGGTTGCAAATTATTCGTCGTAGTATGTTAAATGCGAAGAAAAAATTTAAACGCATGAGCTCTAGTCAGATTCTAAGTTACAGTGCTTTTGTTTATAGTGCTGCTGGTTTAAATATTGCTTCTGGACTAATGCCAAAACGCCAAGCATTTAACCTTGTCATTTCAAATGTCCCTGGACCATCCGAACCACTATATTGGAATGGTGCTAAGTTAGATGCTTTGTATCCTGCTTCCATTGTTTTAGATGGTCAGGCACTAAATATCACCATGACGAGTTATTTAGATAAATTAGAAGTAGGTTTAACTGCATGCCGAAATGCTTTACCTAAAATGCAAAACCTACTCACACACTTAGAAGATGAAATTCAACGTTTTGAATCTATTATTCAAAATGATGAACCATTAAAAAATGTAGGGTAAGCCTTAATCACATAAATAAAAAAGGGACTATAAAGTCCCTTTTTTATTTATTAATTTTACGACATTGATTTAGTAATTGATGGCACACATTAACCACCATAGTTGAAGTAATTTGTACTTCTTTACCATCAGAATCGACTAAATACGAATGATCTTTTTTTGTCGAATCTAAAACTTTTAAGCTTTTTTTTACGATTGCTTTACTCATACTCATTTTTAACCTCGCTTGCTCAAGCTATTTCGAATAAATGAAATAGCTTTGGCTATTACATGGGGTAAGTATTGTAAATTCACAAATAAAAGTAAAATTGGATATGTAACAACTGTTTAGCGATATTCTGTTACAATTTTAACTTAAAATGATATCATATTGCTCTTGCGTATATAAATTCTCAACTTGAAATTTTATTACACGATTCACAAAATGCTCTAAATCTGCGACAGCTGTCGCTTCTGCCGTTAAAAGCCGATCAATTACAGATGGATGAGCAACAACAGTAAAGCCACTCTGAGATTCGAACGCACGAGCATATCTCATAATCTCTCGAAATATTTCGTAACAAATTGACTCTGCTGTTTTCACATATCCACGACCTTGACAGGTTGGACACGACTCACAAAGCAAATGTTCCAATGATTCACGTGTGCGCTTACGTGTCATTTCAACCAAACCAAGTTCAGAAACTTGCGTTATTTTAGTTTTTGCATGATCACGCTCAAGCATCTTCTCAAACTGAGCCAATACCTCTTCACGATGATGCGCTTCTTGCATATCAATGAAGTCAATAATAATAATACCACCTAAATTTCTTAGGCGTAGTTGACGCACAATAACTTGTGTCGCTTCCATATTGGTTTTAAATACTGTGTCTTCTAACGAACGACCACCGACATAAGACCCCGTATTAACATCAATTGTGGTCATTGCCTCAGTTTGGTCAATCATTAAATAACCACCCGACTTCAATGCGACGCGTGTTTGTAAGGCTTTTTGAATATCTTCTTCAACATTGTATAAGTCGAATATTGGTCGCTCACCCGGATAATGAAGTAAACAATCACTCATACTCGGCACAAATTCTTCAACAAACTCTTTAAGTTTGGAGAAAACTTCACGCGAATCTACATAAATTTTTGACGTATTTTCATTTGCTAAATCGCGTATAACACGCTGTGGAAGTGGTAACTCTTCAAAAATCAAAGAGGGTACGGAAAGGCTTTTCTGTTTACGTTGAATGTATTCCCAAAGCTTTGCAAGATAAGCCATATCTTGTGCAATTGCTTCTTCTTCAACGCCATCTGCTGCTGTTCGAACAATCACGGAACCGGGAAGCTTATGCGTCTCTTGAATATGTTCAATCATTGTTCTTAGTCGATCACGCTCTTCGCTTGATTCAATACGTTGCGAAACACCAATATGATTGCCATACGGCATAAGAACGAGATAACGCGAAGGAATTGATAAGTCTGTACTTAAACGCGCCCCTTTCGTCCCAAGCATGTCTTTCATTACTTGAACAGTTAATATTTGTCCCACATGCAAAAGATCAAAAACATTCGGCGCTGGCTGATTTTTAGGCCAAACCATATCGTTAATATGTAAAAAAGCAGTGCGAGATAAGCCAATATCTACAAATGCAGCTTGCATGCCCGGTAAAACACGAACAACTTTGCCTTTATAAATATTACCAACCAAACCACGCTTAGCATCACGTTCAACAAATAATTCATTGACCGTGCCATTTTGAATTAATGCAACCCGACATTCCATGGGGGTTACATTAATCAGCAACTCTTCAGACATAACTAAACTCAAAACATTATAAAATTCTTTTTCCAGCAGTTAATTTAGTACCTTAACTCTCTGTAATAACTGTGCGGTTTCATGTAATGGTAGCCCAACCACATTGGTATAACTACCAATAATATTTGGAATATAGCGAGCTGCAATCCCTTGAATTGCATAGCCACCCGCTTTACCCATTGGCTCACGCGTGTCCCAATAACATTCCATATCATTAAGACTAAGCACTTGAAACTCGACTTCTGTACATACCACTATACTCAATTTTTCTTGTTTTGTACGTACACACACGCTGGTCAGCACACGATGCTTACGACCCGAAATAAGTTCCCACATTTTAAAAGCATGCTGCTTAGATTCAGGCTTACCTAAAATATGCTGATCTACAGCGACTGTTGTATCTGCGGCAATAATAATTGTATTTGGATATTGCTGAAAAATAGCTTCTGCCTTTGCACAAGCCAATCGTTCAACATATTGCTCAACAGATTCTTCTGCTAAAACTGACTCATCAATATCTGGACTATGAATTTCAAAGTCCAGACCTAACTGTTGTAAAAGTTCACGTCTACGCGGTGAACTTGATGCCAAAATTATATTCGCCATTTTTTAAGTATGTAATAAAAAAATGGCCACACTAAAACAGTACTTAGTAACGGTTGCCAATGACGTGCAAGCGGGAAATCCATCCCCCATAACATTTGTAATAAGAATATAAATGCAATGTGAGCCGTAATAGCGAATAACGCAATGACCCAAAGGTTTGCGAATGTCAAAATTCTGCGTTCACGCGTGAAATAACGTGCAATAAATGTAATACATACAAAACTTAAAGCATTTAAACCTAAAGGTGCATCCATCAATAAGTCTGCAAACAAACCTGTTCCAAATGCAAACCAAACCCCACACCATGTTGGCTGACACATCACCCAAAACAGCATAACCATAAACATAAATGCAGGGCGCCATCCTGAAATATCATAAGACAGCGGATAAACCGTTAAAACAGAAGCAATAATGACTGAAAATATAATGGGAAATAATGGATCTGATGGCTTTTTCATGGATAGCTTAGCGATCGGCATCTGGTTGCTCCTTCGCTAAAGAATTTGAAAACAACACCACAACATGATGACCACCTGCTAATTGAGCTGCTGGTGCAATATCAATATGTGCAAACTCACCCGTATTATGTCTACTGACTTTTGCCACAGTACCTACCAAATAGCCCGCAGGGAAATGCTCTCCCAAACCAGAACTATAGACTTTTTCGCCTACTTTAATATCTGCACTTGTTGGTACATATTCCATTTTCAGCATACCTAGGTCACCAGTACCAGATACGATTGCACGCATACCGCTACGCTCTAAACGCACAGACAATGAATGTTCTTTATCTGACAACAACATAACACGGCTACTACGTGGCAAAACTGAAACAATTTGCCCCATAATCCCTTTATCATCAAGCACAGTTTGACCAACCTTGAGCTGACTATTCGAGCCACGGTTAATCACAATAATATGACGTAAAGGATCTGCATCTGTACCAATCACTTCAGAGATTTCCATACGACCATCAATAATCAATGGTGTATCTAGCAAACCTCTTAAACGCGTATTTTCAGCAGAAAGTTCAGAAAGTTTTTGTAAACGTACATTTGCCTGTAAAAGTTCAGCTTGCATCGCAGTATTTTCACGGCGCAATTGAGCCTCAGACTTACTTTGTCGACTTAGCCATTCTCGCGACAATACAGGATAACTTGCAACGGCATAAATAGGATTATATGCCGTGTACAAGACATCTCTTGCGGGTTGAACAATGTGTGGCATGCGCCAATTAAAAAACAGCACCACCAAACACGTTATGACCGCAATAATAAAAGAGCGAAAAGATGGCGGTTGTCTAGAAAACAGATTTGCTTGCACCCGCCTTTTCCTTTTTTAGCCTACAAACAACATGTCATGGTTCGGGTTATCGAATAATTCTAATACTTTACCACCACCACGTGTTACACAAGTAAGAGGCTCTTCTGCAACAACTACTGGCAAGCCAGTTTCTTGTGCAAGAAGTTTATCTAGGTTGCGAAGTAACGCACCACCGCCAGTTAATACAATACCGCGTTCTGCGATATCTGAAGACAACTCTGGAGGCGTTTGTTCAAGTGCAGATTTTACTGCTTGAATAATACTTTGTAACGGATCTGAAATTGCTTGAGAAATTTCATCTGAAGTCACCGTAATTGAACGCGGTACACCTTCTGCAAGGTTACGACCACGAACTTCAATTTCTAGTGGCTTTTCACCTTCATCTGGCAATGCCATACCCACTTCTTTTTTAATGTTTTCTGCAGTTGTTTCACCAATTACACAACCATGTGCTTTACGTACATAGTTAATAATTTGTTCATCAAATACATCACCACCAATACGAAGTGAATCTGCGTATACACAACCTTGCAAAGAAATAATTGCAATTTCAGTTGTACCGCCACCAACATCTACAACCATAGAACCACAAGCTTGCTCTACTGGCATGCCTGCACCAATAGCAGCTGCCATTGGTTCTTCAATTAATCGCACATCACGCGCACCAGCATTGTATACTGCTTCACGAATTGCGCGACGTTCAACTAAAGTTGATTTACATGGAACACATACAACCACTCGCGGCGCTGGTGGAAATAAACGTTTTTCATGTACTTTACCAATAAATTGGTTCAACATAGTTTCTGTGACTTCAAAGTCTGCAATAACACCGTCTTTCATTGGACGAATTGCAGAAATATTCGCTGGCGTACGGCCGAGCATTTGTTTTGCATCAAGACCTACAGCGGCAACGATTTTTTGAGAACCACTATGACGGATCGCCACAACTGTGGGCTCATTTAATATAATGCCTCGTCCTGGAGCATAAATAAGTGTATTAGCTGTACCTAGGTCTATGGCCAAGTCTGGTGAAAACAAGCCAATTAGTCGTTTTAGAATCACGGAGTCGTTCTCTATTAATCGTTATGTGAGCGCAAGCGACAACTTTAACTAAATGTGATGATTTGAACAAGTCAATCGCTTATTATATCGCATGATATTTTGATTTTTTTTTAATACTGATTTTAGGTGATGTTATGTCTACATCAGATGCACAGCATTCTGAAGATTTAAATGCACAAACCGTATCACAGATTGCACACCTTGCACGTCTTTCTTTAAACGATGCACAATCTACTGAATACGCTGAAAGTTTAAATAAAATTCTAGGAATGATGGACACTTTAAAGAGCATCAACACTGACGGTGTAGAGCCATTAAAGAGCCCATTTGATAATCCTCAACCATTACGTGAAGACGTAGTTTCTGAAAATAATCACCGTGAAGAATATCAAGCTGTAGCACCTGCTGTTCAGGATGGCTTGTACTTAGTTCCTCGTGTGATCGAATAATTTTCAGTCCTATCGTTTACTTAACTCATACGTAAAAGAATATTTCTTATGTCAGATTTACATCGCTTATCGATTCGTGAACTTTCAGAGGGTTTAGCACAAGCCAAATTCTCTTCACGAGAACTTACCGAACATTATTTAAAACGCATCGCAAAAATTGATGCGCAAGTTCAGTCATACGTTACTGTTACACCTGAACAAGCTTTAGCTCAAGCAGATGCAGCAGATATAGCACTTAAAGCGGGTAATGCAACTGCGCTTACGGGTGTGCCTATTGCACATAAAGATATTTTCTGTACCCAAGGCATTAAAACCACTGCTGGTTCTAAAATGCTGGACAATTTTATCTCTCCTTACGACGCAACCGTTGTAGCGAAAGGTAAAGCTGCGGGCTTAGTGACTTTGGGTAAAGTGAACATGGATGAATTTGCCATGGGCTCTACCTCAGAAAATCCACATTTTGGTTCGACCAAAAACCCGTGGAACTTAGAGCACGTTCCGGGTGGTTCTTCAGGTGGTTCTGCTGCTGTTGTCGCTGCCGATTTAGCACCATTTGCAACTGGTACAGATACAGGTGGTTCAATTCGTCAACCTGCATCTTTCTGTGGTTTAACGGGTCTTAAGCCTACATACGGTCGTGTATCTCGTTTTGGTATGATCGCTTATGCATCTTCTATGGACCAAGGTGGTCCAATGGCACGTTCTGCGGAAGACTGTGCATACCTTATGAACGTAATGGCAGGTCATGATGCGAAAGATTCAACTTCGGTTGAAAAAGACGTTGATAACTACGTTGCAAACCTAAATGGCACATCTGTAAAAGGTCTACGCATTGGTATTCCTAAGCAATACTTCAATGTTGCAGGTTTAGATGCAGACGTTAAAGCACGTGTTGAAGAGTCTCTTAAAAAGTTAGAAGAAATGGGCGCAATTCTTGTTGAGATTGATCTCAACATGACTGAAGCCTATGTTCCAACTTACTACCTGATTGCGCCTGCTGAAGCATCTTCAAACTTACAGCGCTTTGATGGCGTTCGTTATGGTTACCGCTGTGAAAACCCAGTGGACTTAATGGACTTGTACAAGCGTTCGCGTTCAGAAGGTTTTGGCGCAGAGGTTCAACGTCGTATTTTAATTGGTACATACGCACTTTCTGCGGGTTACTACGATGCGTACTATGTGAAAGCACAAAAAGTACGTCGTTTAATCCAACAAGATTTCTTAAAAGCATTTGAATCTGTAGATGTTATTGCCGCTCCTGCTGCACCTACAACTGCATATAAAATTGGTGCAAACCTTTCTCCTGTAGAAATGTACTTAGGTGACATCTACACCATCGCAGTAAACTTGGCAGGCTTACCTGCAATTAATGCGCCTGTTGGTTTTGACAAAGACAACCTACCTGTTGGCTTACAGCTTATTGGTAACTACTGGTCAGAATCTCAATTGTTGTCTGTGGTACATCAATACCAACAAGCAACTGATTGGCACACTAAACGCGCTGCAATTGCTGAGGAGAATGCATAATGTCTAAGAATGCCGCTAAACCGAAATCAAACTTGATTGATGGTTGGGAAGTTGTCATTGGTATCGAGATTCATACTCAGCTTGCGACAAATTCTAAAATTTTCTCAGGTTCTTCTACTGAATTCGGTAATGATCCAAATACACAAGCGAGCCTTGTAGATTTGGCAATGCCGGGCGTGTTGCCTGTTTTAAACAAAGAAGTGGTTGATTTAGCAATTCGCTTTGGTTTGGGTATCGATGCGTACATCGACCAAGCATCTGTATTTGCACGTAAAAACTACTTTTACCCAGACTCGCCAAAAGGCTATCAAATTAGCCAAATGGACAACCCAATTGTAGGCTTGGGTCATATCGACATTCAACTTGAAGATGGCACAGTTAAACGCATTGGCGTAACACGTGCGCACCTTGAGGAAGATGCAGGTAAGTCAATCCATGACCAATTCGAAGGCATGTCAGGTATCGATTTAAACCGTGCAGGTACACCACTTCTTGAAATCGTATCTGAACCCGATATGCGCTCGGTGGAAGAAGCCGTTGCCTACATTAAAGCAATTCACACGCTTGTGCGTTGGTTAGGTATTTCTGACGGTAACATGGCGGAAGGTTCTTTCCGTGCGGACTGTAACGTGTCTTTACGTCGTCCGGGCAATGAGTTTGGTACACGTTGTGAGCTTAAAAACCTCAACTCATTCCGTTTCATTGAACAAGCGATCAATGTTGAAATTGAACGTCAAATGGAAATCTTGGAATGGGACGGTACAATCGACCAAGAAACTCGTTTGTTCGACCCTGTGAAGATGGAAACACGTTCAATGCGCTCAAAAGAAGAAGCGAACGATTACCGCTACTTCCCTGACCCTGACTTGTTACCTGTAATCATTGCAGATGCACAAATTGAAGCGGCACGTGCTGCCCTTCCTGAACTTCCTGCTGCACGTCGTGAACGTTTTGTTGCTGACTTTGGTGTGACTGAATACGATGCGCACGTTCTTACGCTGACTCGTGAAATGTCAGAGTTTTATGAGGAAGTTGTAAAAGCTGCTGGCGGTGCTGCACAAGGTAAAGTGTCTGCAAACTGGGTGATGGGTGAATTCTCAGGTGCTTTAAATAAAGCAGGCTTAGAGTTGGCAGATTCTCCTGTAACAGCTGAAAAACTTGGCGGTATGATTGCTCGTATTGTGGATAACACGATTAACGGTAAGATTGCGAAACAAGTGTTCGGCTTTATGTGGGAAGAAGGCAAAACTGCGGACGAGATTATTGCGGAAAAAGGCTTGAAACAGGAAACTGATACAGGCGCAATTGAAGCGATTATTAAGGAAGTGCTTGCTGCCAACGAGAAGATGGTTGAAGAGTTTAAATCTGGTAAAGAGAAAGCCTTTAACGGTCTTGTTGGTCAAGTGATGAAAGCAGCGAAAGGTAAAGCCAACCCTGCGCAAGTGAATGAATTAATGAAGAAGTTGATTGGTTGATTAGTTGACTAATCAAGTTAATTTATGAGATAAAAACCTCGCTTAATGCGGGGTTTTTTAATAAGAGATAAAAATGGCTTTTTTTCACGTCTTACAAGTAGCAGATAAATCACAAATTTTTCAATCTAAGAACATTCTCTCAATTACTTTTCCACTTGATAGATTTTTAGAACATACTGATGATGATATTAAAAAGTATTATTTTGATACGGATCAAAATCAATTAAATTTTTTATTACGCTATCCATCAATAATTACTATTGAAAATTTTGATGCAGAAATTAGCCTAGCAAAAATTATTGAAATACAGAAAAATAATACAGCCAGAAGTATTACTGCAAAATATGAAATACTTTTATCTATTCCATCTCCAGCACTACCAGAAGTATTACTGCAAAATATGAAATACTTTTATCTATTCCATCTCCAGCACTACCAGAAATAATCAACAAAGAAATTCATGATTTAGGTTCTCTTTTACGAGAACATAAAGAAAATAGAGATGCAATACAAAATATTCTAAATTTCACTAACTTGGAAAAAACTAGATTTCATTGGGCAATAAAAAAAGGTGATTTATTTGAAAAATGTAAAAATTCATTTTTATCAGATTTTTCAAATTTTAGATCACACTTCCCCGACTTAGATAGTAATATTATAACAGCTATTATCAGCCCTTCAGGTATATCGCCTTCATCTTTCGGGAAAACAATCAGATTAAATAACGAACCCAAATCTTATATCGCAAAATTTATTGAAGAAGTTCTAATAATCAATAAAGAAATAGAAGCTAAAAAAGAACGTGAAGTTTTCTTTAGAGGACATAGTAATGCTCTTGAATATAAATTAGAACCATCTCTTTTACGTACTATCGATTCTGCAAAGCCATTTGAAGATAATGAACATAGCCTATTTTGGGATTTATTAACTACTGAGCCTAAATCATTTACAGGCGATGCTACCTGCTTCGATATTTTGACACGTATGCAACACTACTCCCTACCTACTAGACTTCTAGATATCTCTAGCAATCCACTTACTGCTCTATATTTCGCTTGCTCAGAAAATGAAGATAAAGATGGTCAAGTAATTTTATTCTCTATAAAAAAAGATCATATCAATTACTTTGATTCTGACAAAGCATCTTGCCTTACTAATTTGGCAAAATTAAAAAAATCGTAAAAAATCGATCTTCTTAAATTGATCCAAGAATGTGAAGCAGAAGATCCTCCAGTCAAAATATTAAAAGAGGAACATGCTGAAAAATCTACTTCTTATTCACAATTCATTCACTTCATCAAACAAGAGAAACCATATTTCCAACCAAAAATTAATATAGATGATCTAAAAAGTGTTATTTGTGTGAAAGGTCGTCTAAATCAAGATAGGATTATTGCTCAATCAGGATCATTTCTAATCTTTGGTCTAAATACAGAACCATTCGAAGATGGCAATGAGATTTTTAATATTCATAGAGTAACTATTCCAAAAGAAATGAAAAAACCTATACTAGATGAACTAGATTTACTCAAAATTAATAACAGGACAATTTATCCAAGCATGGAAAATTCTTCTTAATATATTAAAGAAAAACTTCTCAAAGCAGCAATATAATTAAAAGTCTCCTCTTTATGTTAAAAGAAGAGACTTTTCACCTATCTTAGACATAAAATTATAATCAAAAAAATAAAGATTTAAGAATTGTTAATCTTTCAAAATCCTTCTTGATACATGAGTTCTAATACCCTCATCCCCCGCCTTCTCCCAGTGGGAGAAGGAGCTTTCATTGCGTATCAAATGCCATCATAAATTTTATAATGGATGTTCCCTCTCCTGAGCAAGTTTTAAAGCACTGCTTTAAAACGAAGCGCAAGAAACGATACGGGCTAGGGAGAGGATTATTATTTAATTTTCAAAATTTTAAATATAAAATCAAGTAAACACTTCACACTAAAAACAACATGACCATCAAAAAAGTATCATCCATTGCCAAACTTGAAGACTTAGGTCGCGTTCAACTGTCAAAGTCTTTCTTTATGCGTGACTTCCTCTATAGCGAAATCGCTAATTGGTATGGTGTATCCAACTTCCCTGACCACCCCGACATTGCCATTCGAACAGGTACAGAACTATGCCAACAATTACTTGAGCCATTACAAGAAAAGTTTGGACGTATCGCCATTCGTTCAGCATATCGCTCACCCAACGTAAACCAACTTGGCAATGAAAAAGGACATAACTGTGCAAGCAATGAGAAAAACTTTGCTAGTCATATTTGGGACTATCCCGATGCAAAAGGCTATGGCGCAACAGTGTGTATTGTTATTCCATCATTTTTAGAACTATATGAAAAAGACCAAGCCAATTGGCAACAGCTCGCCTACTGGATTCATAACAATCTAAATTATAGCCATCTACAGTTTTTCCCCAAACTATGTGCTTTTAATATTGGCTGGCATGAACAACCTGCACGAGAAATTTATAGTTATATTCAACCAAAAGGCTACTTATTGCGGGGTGAAGCGGCGAATAAAGAATATGAAAAGTTTTATCCTGATTTAATTTAATCCCTCTAAATCTCCCTTTTAAAAGGGAGATTTTTCAAAAAATCAAATTGATATGCGGTGTTCCCTCTCCTGAACAAGTTTAAAGCATTGCTTTAAACGAAGCGCAAGTGATGAAAAACCTCAAAATATATTTGGAGGCTCGCAAGGGAGAGGTAAAATAATTAAAAAGAGAAATCACTTTCCTCGAATCACACCCAACTTATTAAACAACTCAGGCGTTAAAAAAGTCGTCACCAACTTACTCAAATCTAAATAACGAACCAAACCTTTATACTGATCTTTAATTTCAGGCGTTTTTAAAATTTGCTCACCTGTTTGCTGACCTAACTCTTGAAAGCTATCACCCACTGCTTGAATACCATCAGCCTGAATAACAGCTTTAGTTTCAGCAGAACACTGATCTACCAAAATACGTTGTAAAACTTGCGCTAAATTTTTATCCAATGCATCTTTCTGTTCGGTGGTTACCTGACTAAATACTGTTAAATCAGGATGTGCAGACAACGCCACAAACGTCCATTGCAAAACTACTTTTTTGTCTGCATCTGTAGTAGATTTAATCAAACAATCACTCAACTTATCTACCGTAACACTTGCAGATGCCATTTGCGTTGCACCCATTAAAGCCGAAACAACCAATAAAGATGAACCGAAATGTGTGCATTTTTTTGTAAAATTCATAAAGCCAAAACCATTCATTGTTCTAATTCCAAAATAAAATAATATGCTTAAAAGCTACATTCAATATAAAACAAAAAGCCCGCAATATGCGGGCAAATTCTTTTAGTTTTGTTTATCTTCAAGTACAGATTCAAATGCTCGTAAACGCTTATAAATAGAAAGTAATTCAATAATCGTCGGCCAAGACTCAATTAAATATTGGAATGACTCACGCACTTTTCCAAATACATTACTAATCTGCATCATTAAACCAAGTGTAATTGCACCTGCAGCAATACTTGGGAATAACACAAATAAACCGTATAAATTATCAAGTTGCATATACCAAATACGCACCATATTAAAATATGCGTAATGGAAATATAAGCGGAAGTAATTAAAACGAACCTTAGAAAATAAATCTTTTAATATTTGCGGCTCAGCACGGTCAAAATGATCTTCACCATAAACCAATTCTTTTCGGTAAGCCGCTTCCACTTTTTGGTTATTAAACTCCAAACCTGGTAGTTTTATACCCACCAACATTAGAACAACCGTACCAAAAATAGCCCAACTTACTGCCGCCCACATAAGTGCATGTGGAATTTCACCAACAATAGGTAAAGATTTTACATGCTCAGACAATTGAAAAAGTACAGGTAAAAATGCAAGTAACGTCATTAAAGCTTGAATAAAACTAACGCCCAAAGATTCTGTTGTTTTTGCAAAGCGCATCGTATCTTCTTGAATACGTTGTGATGCACCCTCAATATGACGTAACTTTTCCCAATGGGTTGTATAAAAGTCATTCATTGCTGTACGCCAGCGGAAAATATAATGACTTACAAAAAATAGATTAAACACAGCAATAGTGACATAGACCATAGCGATATATAAGAAAGTCAGCGTACCTGTATAAAGATCTTGAATATTTCCCCCACCGCTGCTGAGCATTTTTTGAATAAGATCATAAAATGGGTTGTACCAAGCATTAATCACCAAACTGGTTTGTACTGAAAACCAAATATTAAATAAAATAAATGCAGATCCCCAAACAGACCAACCCTGCCAAGGATTGTTCGATTTAAGCTTCCAAAATATTGCAAAAATGGCAGTAGACACAAAGAACCACAAATAAAACCATAAAAATTGTGGTGACCAAAAACGTGCAACACTAATTGCTAGCGGTGTTTCAAAGTATCCTTGTGCGAACCCAACATACTGCCCCCATGTGTTACCTCCTGTGTACCACAAGGTAATATTGATAATGAACCACAGCACAAGCGAGCTAAAAAACCATTTCGGATTTGGAAAGAAAGATTTAAACATTTATTTGGCTAGACCTTTATTATTCATGAATAGAACTCATGCATCATAATGCCAAAAAACAAAATCGATAGAAATGAATTATTTTGATTTGTATATATTTGATTAATTTGACTTCTTAACCCCAATATTTAACCTACATTTCACTTTTTAATTACCTTATTATTTTTTTAAAACCTTAATAAAAAGTATGACATATTTCACATTTTAAAAATAAATAGTATATAATTCATTCTATATAAATATTTTAAAAACTCCACCCAATATCTAGAGGTATTTATGGAAACATATCTTATAGAATTATTAGAAGAAATCGTGCTTACAAAAGAAGACTGCCCAGCTATTACTTTTGAAAAAGGTACAATTCTTAAAGTTCTTATGCAAACACCATCGGCACTTATCGTATCTTCTGACTCAAACTTCAACTTCACTATTCAAGCTTCAGGTGAAAATAAAGTGTGGCGTAATTTTAAAGAACAAGTATAAAACACTAAAAAAAGGCGCTATATGCGCCTTTTTTATCACTCATTTTATTCAGGAATACGAAGCACTTGCCCTGGAAAAATATCATCTGCATTTTTAAGCAACGGTCTATTTGCTTCAAAAATTTTATTGTATTTATTAGCATCACCATAAAATTCTTTTGAAATTTTAGATAAATTATCACCCGATTTAACAGTATAAAATTTACTTTCAGGTTCTGGAGTCACAACTGTAAGTTGGTCATCTACCTGTGCAACATGATCTATATTACCTACTGCAAGAATAATCTTTTCTTTATCTGCCTGACTTTGAACTTGTCCTGCTACCGTAGCCAAGTCGGTAGTCGCATTATATGACACACTTAAACCTGAAATAGGCAAACCTAAACTCTTAATATGCCCAAGCAATTTATTTGCAACTTCTTGCGCTGTTGGCTCTACTGCCGCTGGTGCAGCCTGTGGTTCAGCTGCTGCTGTATTTTTCTTACCAATGCCTTTTACAAAATCAAAAAGACCCATTTTTATTCTCCTTATATTATTTTGAATATTTATTACTCTATTTTTATAACCATTAAATATGACATTGGATACATACATTAAAAAAAGAAACGTAAATTTATGTAAAAAATATTTTAAACATAAAAAAACCACCTAAATGGTGGCTTTTTTATTCAGCAAAGCTGAAATCGGCAATTAACCTAGTTTCTTAGAAACGTAGTCAATAGCAGATTGAACAGTTGTGATTTCGTTAGAATCTTCATCTGGAATAGTAATATCGAAATCGTTTTCGAAAGACATTACTAATTCTACTAGATCAAGAGAGTCTGCACCTAAGTCATCCATGAAAGATGCTTCGTTTTTAATCTCTTCTGCTTTAAGACCAAGTTGTTCTGCAACTGCTTGCTTAACACGTAGTTCGATATCGCTCACAGGAATTCTCCTCATTGCTTGTGGCGTTTTTAATGCCGTTAGTTTAATTGAATATAAAAAAATTTGAAAGTTTATACACAAGCTTAGCTCATGTATAAACCACCATTTACATGTAAAACAGTTCCAGTGATGTAACTTGCCTTTTCACTTGCAAGAAAACTCACTGCATTTGCGATATCTTGCGGATCACCTAAACGGTTTAATGCCACTTGATCACTCATTTTTTTACGAATTTCTTCGCTTAATTGTTCTGTCATTTCCGTTGCAATAAAACCAGGAGCCACAGCATTTACTGTAATTTGACGACTACCCATTTCTTTTGCAAGGCTACGACCAAATGCTTCAATACCTGCTTTTGCAGCTGAATAATTCGCTTGACCCGGATTTGCAAAATGCGCCACAACCGAACTAATATTCACGATGCGACCAAATCGAGCCTTTGTCATGCCTTTTAAAACACGTTTAGATAAACGATAAACGGCTTTTAAATGAATATTCAGGATGTCATCCCAATCATCTTCCGACATGCGCAACAACAAATTGTCTTTGGTAATACCTGCATTGTTTATTAAAGCAAGGACTGGACCATAGTTTTGTTCAATATCTGTTACTAAAGCATCAATAGCAGCGCCATCACGTACATCAAGTAATTTACCAACGCCATTTTCAGCAAATGTATTCGATAATTTTTCAGCACCTGCTTCAGATGTTGCAGTACCTACAACAAAATAACCATCTTGGATAAGTTGTTGAGCAATAGCTGCGCCAATTCCGCGGCTTGCACCCGTCACCAATGCGACTTTGCGTTCCTGTGTCATGCAATTTTTCCTTCAGCCACTAAAATGGCATTTAGTGCATCTTCCAAACGAGCTTTAGTATCGAGTGGATATGCTTTCTCAATTTGTGGTAAACGTTTCGCTAAATTTGCTAATACATTTCCTGGACCACACTCTACAATGTACTCAACACCGTCATCTTGAAGAAATTGTAGTGTTTTTGTCCATTGTACAGATTGGTATAATTGTGCTGTTAATGCTTGGCGCAATCCTGCAACATCTGTTGCAATTCCCGCACTTACATTTTGTATAACTGGGATACTTGGTAGCTCAATAGCTGTTTGTTCCAATGCCTCTGCAAATTGTTCCGCAGCAGGTTTCATTAAAGAACAATGTGAAGGCACAGAAACAGGCAAACCAATTGCTTTTCCGCCATTTTCTTTAGCAGCAGTCATAACTGCCTCAACTAAAGTTTTATCACCAGCAATAACCACTTGACCATTGGCATTATAGTTAGCAGCCTCTACCGAACCACGTCCCTGAACATTAATTTGTTCACAAAGTTCAAGAACTTTAGCATCTTCTAAACCAAGAATAGCAGCCATAGCACCTTGACCTTGAGGCACCGCAGATTGCATTAACTTACCGCGTAAGTTTACCAACTTTACCGCATCGCCTAAGCTTAAGCTGCCTGCCGCTACCAATGCGCTGTATTCACCTAAGGAATGACCTGCAAGATATTTAGGTACAACACCACCTAACTCTAACCATACACGCCACAATGCAATACTTGCAGTAAGTAACACAGGTTGTGTGAATTCTGTCTGATCTAAACCTTCACCAGTTTGCGCAATGTGCCATAAATCGAAGCCAACAGCTTTAGATGCTTCAGCAAAAGTTTCTTGAACACTACTAAATTGTTCTGCAATTTCAGCGAGCATCCCTACCTTTTGTGAACCTTGACCAGGAAACACAAATGCAGTTTTTGTTGCTTGAGCTGCTTGTTCTAGTTGGTTAGCAGACATAAAAAATCCTTGAATGAAGAGTCATTATTACTTAACAACCGATTAAATAATCAACAAACTCTTATGTAAGCCTATTTTCGGAAAGAAATTTAACACTTAATTTTTATTTTGGTAATTGCCAAATGCAACAAAAAAAGGGAGCTTTCGCTCCCTTTTTTTCATTAAGCTTGACGCTTAATACATCTTCAATTATTCAGCAGATGCTTTAGCGAATAATTGACGACCACGGTAGATACCGTCTTTAGATACGTGGTGACGACGATGAGTTTCACCAGTAGCTTGGTCTACAGTTAATGCATTCTCAGTTAAAGCGTCATGTGAACGGCGCATGTCACGGCGAGAGCGACTTTTACGGTTTTGCTGAACGGCCATGATGGCTCCTTACAAATATCGAAAAAATGGATCAGAACAAATTCAGTTGTCTTATACTTCTCAGTATAACACAAAAATTAGTTAAGTTTACCCTTCAAACTTGCCAAAATATCAAACGGATTATCTCGTTTCTCTTCAGTAAGCTCTTCTACGGCAGGTTGATGCTTATGTTCACAAAACTCATGTTTCGGAGACAACGGCATCAACAATAACAACTCATCTTCTATGAGAGAAAGTAAATCAGCGGTTGCAGGCGCATCAAAGCTACCTTTAGTCGTTGCTTCACTTTCACCTAGTACGATGAAATCAGCATCCTCATCCAAGCGCTCTATCAGTGACTCATCATCAACAAGAGCTAAATGAAAATCTGAAACGAGGTCAATTTCAACAGGACTCAAACAACGTTGACATTCTACTGAAACTTTCGTTTCAACATGACCACTTAGCCATACAATACGATGATATGCATCCATTGATAGCTTACAGTCTATGTTAATCAATTGATCATCAATTGATCCAACAGCTTCACGGGATATACGAACAAAGCGTGATAGTGGCAGTGTTCCTGCCCACACAAAGCCTTGTTCGGCCCATTTAAACGGCTCAATCTGTGCCGGAAAGGTATTTGCTGACATAATTAAGGCGGCAATTCTACAAATTCATAAGTACTCTGTCAAAGATTAAGATACAATTTTGTACTTATTTAGACAGACCAATTTTGGGTAACACAGTCATGCATCTGTTGCAGCCGCAAACAGAAGTGAATATTTCATCACTTGTTAGCACACTTCCAACCTCTGATTCTGACAGTTCACTCGAGCAAGTGCAACTTTCTTCATGGGTGAATTTATCATCAGAAGCAGAACAGGTTGATTGGCTCATCTTACACTTTAATTGTTGGTTTTCCCACCTTAATGTAACGCTTGTTAAAGGTGATTTTGAACCTGAATACTTTCCTGCAAGTCAAAATGCACCTGCACGCATTCAATTTGCACATGGTTTCTTTAATAGCGCACTACATGAAATTAGTCACTGGACTATTGCTGGAGATAAACGTCGTCTCCTTCCAGATTTAGGCTATTGGTATGCACCAGACGGTCGTACAGCCGAACAGCAATCTTTATTTGAACAAGTAGAAATTAAACCTCAAGCCATAGAGTGGTTATTTGCTAAATCTTTTGGGCGAAAGTTTCGTGTGTCTTTAGACAACCTCACTGGTGATGGTGGCGATGGCTCAACATTTAAAGACAATGTATTTTCTCAAGTTCAGCATTATTTTTCAGGAGAGGCAAAACTCCCACGTGATGCAGCCTTATTTATTGAATACATTTGTACCTGTACTAGAGGTGGCAAAAGGTTACAAAATAAAGAGTTTCTTCGAGAAGAATTAGATTGAGAGAGATCAACAATTGATAATGCAGGCTTTAAAAGTTCTTATTTGATATTTAACCTCTATTTAAAACGATGATTACTGACTTTTATCGCCTGTTCTCTCCACTACTTTGGCTTAATCTAAATTTTATAAAAATTTAGTCCATATTTTTAATATGCATCCTTATTTATCAAGCATAAGCTCAATATGATTAAAAATATTTTGTAAATCTTTTTTACTTCCCGACAAGAGTATTCATTTTTTGACTTTTTAATGTCACTTATATTTGCTAAAACCACTTTAAATACATAGATAAATTACAAATTGTGGTGTTTAAACACCATTAACTTCACTATGATGTGTAAAAGAAGATTTAAACGAGGAGAATAATGATGCTGCATTTAAGAATCCATCCTGAAGATCCTCAAGCAAGACTAATTAGTCAAGCCGTTGAACGTATTCGGGCAGGTGATGTGATTGTTTACCCAACCGATGCCGCCTACGCCATTGGTTGCCAAATTGGGAATAAAAGTGCAATGGAGCGAATTTCACAAATTCGCGGTCTAGGGCCAAAACATCAATACGCTATTATTTGTGCCGATCTTTCCGATATTTCAACTTATGCCAAAGTTGATAATGCTATGTATCGACTACTCAAAAACAACACCCCTGCAGTAACCACATTTATTTTACCTGCAACAAGTGAAGTCCCTCGCCGACTTATGCACCCAAAAAAGAAAACAATTGGTTTACGTATTCCAAGTAATCCTATTTGCCAGATGCTATTAAAAGAATTAGGTGAGCCTTTAATTACGAGTACGCTTATTCTTCCTGGGCAAATAGATCCAATTGATGATCCGTACGATATTGATCTTCAACTTTCAAAACGTATAGATGTTTTAATTGATGGTGGCTTAGGTACACTTAATACCACAAGTATTATCGACTTATCTGGTAACAATCCTGAAATTATTCGTCGTGGTGTGGGCGATGTAAGTGCTTTTGAATAGCAACACTTAAATTAAACCATTAAAAAATCAGTAAAAATATACAAACTGCACATCATCACGGAAATAAATATTCTGTATTTATTTCCATTTTTTATACAAATGTTCGACTAATTTGATTTATTTAACAACAAAAATCCATTAAACTGCACATGTTTTATTTCTTCGCTATTTCTCTCGGCACTCTCTCATCAAGCGGAGTAAATAGCTTTCATGCCTTTGAAAATTCGCGTGGCTCACAACTGTAATGAATCAAACTGTCCATGAACCAATGGAACAACCACAACAAATCCGTGTGATGGATGAGTGGCAAGATACGATTCCTGAGGATTTATACATCCCCCCTGCTGCATTCGAAATTCTTTTAGAACATTTCGAAGGACCACTCGATTTTCTAATTTACCTGATTCAAAAAAGCGGCTTCGATTTATTACAACTGGATATCGCACCTATTGCATCTCAATATCTTTCTTATATGGATGCAATGAAAACTTTAAACATTGAGTTAACAGCCGATTATATGGTGATGGCAGCGTTATTGGCAGATTTAAAATCTCGCTTACTACTACCAAAGCCACCGTCGTTATCTGCAATAGAAAAAGACCCTAAACAAGAATTAATTGATCGCCTAGAAACATATTTACGTATTAAACAAGCCGCTGAGCGTTTAGGGCAAATGCCTGTTCTTGATCGAGATACTTTTGATACCAATGTGAGTTTCGGTCAAGTTACAGTAAATAACGTGGGTTATGCAGCAGATCAATTACGTGATGCATTACTGTGTGTATTTAACCGTCCAGAGCCTGCAACTCATCAAATTTTACAAGAACCTGTTGTTCTTGAAGAACGCATTGCCTATATCGAATATAAAATTCAAAGTGGTGAAGTTTTACAATTTGAAGAACTTTTAAAACCGAGCCAAGGTCGTATGGGTATGGTTGTCACTTTCATGGCAATTTTAGAACTCACTCGCCAACAAAAAATTTCAATTGTCGCAACAGGTATAGATGCACCGCTTGCAATTCAAGGAGCACAAATATGAATGATGAACAGATTAGCCCTTTAAGTGAAGGTGAAAATCATCATGAAATTTTAATGCAGCTTGAAGCCATTATTTTTGCAAGTGAATCTCCTGTGTCTTTAGCTAGACTTAAAGAGGCGTTTCAAGATCAATTTACAAAGAAACAATTAAGTCAATTTTTACAACAGCTCGCGATGTTGCAACATGGTCGATCTATTGAATTAATTGAAACTGCACAAGGTTATCGTTTCCAGGTGAAAGCAAAGTATAGAAATCTTATTGCTCAAACTTGGCCTGAACGCCCTGTGCGCTTATCTCCAACAATGTTGGAAACATTATCTGTAATTGCGTACCACCAACCTGTTACGCGTGCAGATATCGAACAAATTCGTGGAGTTACGGTTAATAGTCAAATTTTACGTACATTATTTGACTGGAACTGGATTAAGGAATCTGGTTTTCGTGAACTCCCTGGAAGACCAGCGTTGTTAGTCACAACGCCACAATTTTTAAATGCATTTGGCCTGTCTTCACTTGGTCAATTGCCTCCCTTACAGGATGCCAAGGAAGCTTTTATGGCGCTCGATGCAAATGCACCGAAGTCGTAAATAGGTGAACTGTTATGATTATTTCTAAGGTTATGCTGTCATGAGTGAAAAATTGCAAAAGGTGCTTGCACGTGTTGGTTTGGGTTCTCGCCGTTATATGGAAGAAGTCATTGCCGCGGGTCGTGTAAGTGTCAACGGTCAAGTAGCCCAAGTGGGTGAACGTATTGAACCTACAGATGAGCTTCGCATCGATGGGCGCAAAGTGCAGTTTCAAATTGAAGATGAAATTCGTCGTCGTGTTCTGATTTACTACAAACCAGAAGGTGAAATTTGTTCTCGTAACGACCCTGAAAACCGTCCTACTGTATTTGAACAATTACCTCAAATTCCGGGTGATCGTTGGGTTATGGTGGGTCGTTTAGACATCAACTCTACTGGTTTATTACTTTTCACGAATGATGGTGAGCTTGCCAACCGCTTAATGCACCCTTCAAATGAAATTGAACGTGAATATGCTGTTCGAGTAATGGGTGAAGTAACGCCTGCGATTATTAAAAATATGACCACTGGCGTTGTATTAGATGATGGCCCTGCAAAGTTTGAATCTTTCTCTGAAATTGGCGGTGAAGGTATTAACCGTTGGTTCCAAGTGGTTGTAAAAGAAGGTCGTAATCGTGAGGTGCGTCGTATTTTTGAATCTCAAGGTTTAAAAGTAAGTCGCTTACTTCGTACACGTTATGGCACAGTCATTCTTCCACGTGAATTACGTACAGGTCGCTGGATGGAGCTCGATAAACAAGATATCGATAACTTAACGAAGTCTGTAGAGCTTAAACCACGCCAAGGTACTGGCTTATTTGGTATGGCTAAACGTCGTAACGAACGTATGCAAGATAAACCAATGGCTGCACGTCGTGGTGGTTACTTACGTCAACAACGTCGTGATACAGATGAAGTTGAATCTAAGCCAAACTTTGACCGTCGTGGTGACAATGCTCCTGCTAAACGCGAACGTCGCGATGACAACTTTGGTAACCGTGAACGTCGTGATGAAAATGCACCGCGCAAACCATACGGAATGAACAAAGGCTTTAAAAAGTTCTAATTCAAATAGAACTTAAAAAGTAAAATGCCACTCCTTTGAGTGGCATTTTTATTGGATATTTTTCATGTTTATAAGACAGGGATATCAATCCATCTTGCACATGGAAAATGCTGCGTTAAATAAGTTTTTAAATATTCTGCTGTATCTTTTGAGATTAAAGCATCTTGAGATTCATGCGCAAGATTATAAGCTAGCGCATATAGTTCTATACCTCGCGCTTTTAAAGCTTCCAAGCTCAGTAAAGTATGATTAATACTACCTAAACGCCCTGAACTCACTAAAATAACGGGTAAATGATGCTGTTGAATATAGTCAATGCTCAGTATATCTTTCGTCAAGGGCACCATTAAGCCCCCAGCACCTTCTAATAAAACTCGATCATATTTACTTGCTAATTGCACAGTCGCATCTTCAATTTTAGCAAAATCAATTTCACGACCATCTATTTGTGTCGCTAAATGTGGAGAGGCAGGATAACTAAAAATTTCAGGCATCGTGAGTTTGCTATCGTCTTCAGAAAACCACCCCATATTCATAATTTCACGATGTTTTTCAATATCTTCCGAAATATCAACATTACCTGTTTGCACAAACTTTTGTGTAATGGTTCGAATACCCTCTGAATTCCACAATTTTGCTAAATAGCCAGTGCTATAAGTTTTACCAATCCCTGTATCAATCCCACTCACAAAAATAACATTCGACACTTACATACTCCGTGCAATGCAATAAATAGGATGATAAGTCAGTGCATATTGCTGATTATTCATCTTATATTGCTCATAATTTTTACAAAAATCTGTCAAACTTTGCTTTGTCCAACGGAACTGATTTGACGTTGCTGTTACGCCTGTCGCTTTTAAATGTTGTAAAACACTTTTAGGATGATCAAAACCAATTTGCAATGTTTCTTCCTGTATAAGAAGCACATTAAAACCTGCTTGATTCAATTTTTTCTGCAAAGTTTGGGAGGATAAATAACTTAACCCTTGCCCCGTTAGCTGCTTAATTTCCTGTAGATTTTTTTCACCAAAGGTCGAAAAAATAAAATATCCTTCGGGTAATAATGCCTGCTTAGACTTCTCAAAAACAAAATTTAAATCATTCACCCATTGCAACGCAGACGTAGAAACAATTGCATTGAGTTCTTGAGGGAAATCTAATTGTTCAATATCACCAATTTTCCACTCTATATGTTGCTGTGAATCATCTAAAAAATGAGTTCTAACTTCGGCATATAAATCGTTCAGAATGTATTTTTGGCTAGTAAAATACTGCCACATTAAACGGGTTAAATTTCCTGTGCCACAACCAATTTCAAATATTCGATCTTGTTGTTTCCGTATTTTTTGTTCTTGAATAAATGCCAATAGCTGTTCACAAATTTGCTTTTGTACAACTGCATTTTCTGTATAACTTTCATGTGCACGTGCAAAGTGTTGTGCAACTTTTACATGATTTATAACGGTCATAATAAGTGAACCAATTTCGCCAAATCTGCATCTTGAATATTTGTGTTTAAACAAATACGTAATCGCGAACTTCCTTTGGGTACCGTTGGCGGACGCACAGGCATAATATAAAAACCTGCTTGCTGTAAGTACTGTGCTTTTTCTACCGTAGTTTGAGAATCACCAATAATTACAGGAACAATTTGCGATGTAGATGGGCAATTAAACCCTTTCTGTTTCACTTGATCTATTAATTGCTTACTCATACTTTGCAAATGCTTTCGCTCTGCTTGCATAGTAGTCATGCGCTTTAGAATGAATTGTGTCCATGCCATTGAAATAGGTGGCTGCGCTGTACTAAAAATAAGTGGACGCATAGTATTAATTAAATAGTCTCGAATAATGTCATGGCAAATTAAATAACCACCAACCGACGCAAGTGCCTTCCCAAAAGTTCCAACTAAGAAGTCGATATCATCAATAACATTATACTGTTCTGTACAACCTAAACCTTGTTGCCCACGTACGCCTATTGCGTGTGCCTCATCTACATAAAGCATAATATTTGAATATTGATGCTTAATATCAACCAAAGCACGTAAATCGGTTTCATCACCATCCATACTAAAAATGGATTCTGTCACTACAATAATGCGCTGAATACTTTCATCCGCTTGGTATTTTTCAATTAATACGCTCAAATGTGCTAAATCATTATGGCGATAGCGTACATATTTCGCAGAAGATAAACGAATACCATCAATAATACTGGCATGCACTAATTTATCGGCTAGAACCAAAGTTTTGCTGTCACAAATAGCAGGCAATATTCCAATATTCATGTGATAACCACTATTAAATAGCAGTGCAGATCGACCATGAAAAAGTTGACTTAAACTGTGTTCAAGTTGTTCATATTCAAGAAAATTACCTGTGAGTAATCTTGAAGATGATGAACTCATTAAACGCTGAGCATTCGGTGTTTCATCAAAAAACTGTTCACGTAGTAATGTATTTGAAGCTAGTCCTAAATAGTCATTTGAAGATAAATTCAGCATATTTTTCTGATTTATTTCAATATAACGACCACATTGAATATTCGGTTTAAACTGTCGAAAATTACCTTGTTGCTTAAGTATATCTAACGCTTCGGCATAGTGATTCAACAAGCTCATTGCACTTGCTCCTGCATAGTTTGTACAACATGAACCACTCCCTTTAACAATGCTGTTAATTCATTATCACTAATAACATAAGGCGGCATCACATATACCAACTTCCCAAATGGTCTGACCCAAACTCCCTGCTCAACAAATTGTGCTTGTAGTGTTTTCATATCCACTGAGGTTTTCAGCTCTACAACACCTATCGCACCTAAAACACGAACATTTTCAACATAAGACAGTGATGCTAAACATGCTAATTTTTCTTTGAGATTTCGCTCAATTCTTTGAATATTTTCCTGCCAATTTTGTGACAATAATAATTGCGTACTTTTTAAAGCAACAGCACATGCAAGCGGGTTTGCCATAAAGGTTGGTCCATGCATAAACACACCCGCCTCACCTTGGCTAATCGTTTCGGCAACTTCAGTAGAAGCTAATGTTGCTGAAAGTGTCATATATCCACCTGTTAAGCCTTTGCCTATACACATAATGTCTGGCTGAACTTGAGCATGTTCCCAAGCAAATAATTTGCCTGTACGCCCAAAACCTGTGGCAATTTCATCAAAAACCATCAACACATTATATTTTTCACATAGCAATTTAGCTTGGCGTAAATATTCAGGATGATAAAAGCGCATACCTCCTGCACCTTGTACAATTGGCTCTATAATTAAAGCGGCAATATTTTGATGATGTTGCTCGAAAGCTTGTTCTAGTTCTGCAATATCTTGCGCATTCCACTCATCATCAAAACGAGTTTTAGGCGCAGAAACAAAAATACGATTCGGTAAACTTGTACCAAATATTTGATGCATACCTGTGACAGGATCACATACAGACATCGCATTCCAAGTATCACCGTGATAACCCGAACGTGTTGTTATAAAATTGGTTTTTTTAGGTTGTTTTCGAGCCGACCAATATTGCACTGCCATTTTCAGTGCTACTTCTACTGCAACCGAACCTGAATCTGCATAAAATATTTTAGTTAAATTTGGTGGTGTAATTTCTAGAAGTAAACGCCCCAATTGAATTGCAGGATCATGGGTTAAACCACCAAACATGATATGTGACATTTTTTCTAGTTGTTCTGTCACTGCTTTATTCAGTTCAGGATAGTTATAGCCATGAATTGCACACCACCAAGATGACATACCATCTATTAAAGTGCGCCCATCTTCGAGTTCAATAGTCGCACCATACGCTTGTTTTACCTTAAAACAAGGCAAAGGTTGAGTCATAGATGTGTAGGGATGCCACAGATGCTGCTGATCAAACTCTAAATCTGTTAATTCGGTCATCCCATGCTCCATGCAGATATGTTTCTTTCATTATTCGCATCTTAAACCTGCATGAAGAAGAAATAAATTGCGAGAAAAGTCAGTTATGTTCAGATTTGTTTATTTTTATTTAAATATTGGGAGATTTTGCTAGTTACATCTTCCATATTAAATAATGGAAAGCCATGTGATCCTGAAATCAACTCGACCTCTAAAAATTTTGCAGCCAATTTTTGAATATTTCTTGCAACTTTGTAACTAACTAAAAAATCTTGCTTTGCAAATATATGTAGCTGATGCCCTGTGTAATTTTCTAAGATACTTACATTATTTAATTGTTCCAAGCAGTTTAATCCTGCATTGAGTACATCCAAATTTTGTGGCTGTATTAAACTTTGTAAAGTTAAGAAATCTTGCTTGGTTGTATCTGTACCTTGACACACCATAAATCCAAATTTCTTTAAGGTTGCAACTGCATCTGTTTTAAATGATTGTTTAAAGGCTTGAAATGTCGGTTGATCCATTGCAGTGTGCCACGTTTCATTAGCAACAAAACACGGATTTGAAGCTAAAGTGATAAGAATTTTATTTTGTTGATATTGTTTTGAAATTTCATCTGCCAAAATTGTGGCAAGTTGACCACCTAAAGACCACCCCATCAATACATCATATTCTTTTGCGATTTTAATATTTTTCTGCAAAGTTCCTGCATCTGAAACATCAAAAATATTCAACAATTTAACCTGAAAATCTATTGCTTCAAGTTGTTGTTTTAACGGCTGTAAAAGTTTGGTTCCACCACCCCAGCCCGTAATTAGCAAAATACTTTTTTTCAAAATAATTCCATTCATTTAAAACTGTTCTATCTATTGATTATCTCAAGAGATATAAACAACAGCAAAGCATAAAAGCTCATTTAATTAAAAATTATAAACACTCTTGTAATCGTTTTTAAACATAAAGCTTTTAGCCTAATTTGAAAATATTCAACTAAGTTTATGGCACAAATGAAATTCAAATTATTATTACTTCCTGTTTTAATCGCTAGTTTCTCTGCTTGCACTACGGTAAAAACACCTACAAATACAACCAATGGGCAGTTACTTCAGCCAGCAACAAAAGGTGATTTAACAAGTTTTGGTGGTGCAACCCGCTTAAAAGAAGATCGCACAGAAGCATTAAAAGCATCTATTAATAATCGCCCTGCAAAACATGTCATTTTATTTATCAGCGATGGTACAAGCGATTCAGAACTTACCTCTGCACGTAATTATGCAGAAGGTGCATCTGGTTATTTCAAAGGTTTAGATGTTTTACCTTTTACAGGTTCATACACTAACTATTCAATTGATAAAGATAAAACTATTAACTACGTGACAGATTCTGCTGCCTCTGCTTCTGCTTGGGCTACGGGGACTAAAACCTACAATGGTGCTTTAGGTATCGATATTTTTGCAAAACCGCATGAGTCTATTTTATCTTTAGCGAAAAAAGCAGGCTATGCAACAGGTAATGTCACAACAACAGAACTTCAAGATGCAACACCTGCTGCCTTAGTGGCACATGTTACATCTCGCAAATGCTATGGCCCCAAAGTAACCTCTGAAAAATGTCCTACAAATGCACTAGAAAATGGTGGATTAGGCTCTGTAACAGAACAGCTTCTACAAGCACGTGCCGATGTTACTTTGGGTGGCGGATTCACAACATTTCAAGAAAAAGTAAAAGCAGGAAAATATAAAGACCAAACACTGTTAAATCAGGCAAAAGCTTTAAATTATCAAGTCATCACCGATTTAAATGGCTTAAACTCTGTGAAATCTGCAAATCAAAATACGCCTGTTTTAGGTCTATTTGCAGAAGGAAATCTACCTGTATCTTGGGTAGGACCAAATGCAGAATTAAATGGTAACTTACGTGCTGCGGAGAAATGTAAAATTAATCCAGAACGTAGTGCATCCACCCCTAGCTTAAAAGCAATGACAACTAAAGCAATTGAGTTACTTCAACAAAATGATAAAGGATTTTTCTTACAAGTTGAAAGTGGATCTATTGATAAAGCAAACCACATTGCCGATGCTTGCGGTCAAATTGGTGAAACTGTCGCTTTAGATGAAGCGGTTCAAGTTGCACTTGAGTTTGCAAAGAATAATCCTGACACCTTAATTATTGTGACAGGTGATCATGCACATACAAGTCAGATCATTCCAAATGAGTCAAAAAGCCCTGGTAAAACAGTCAAATTATTAACAAAAGACAATGCGCCAATGACCATCAACTATGCAACGTCTACAACAGAAAGCCAAGAACATACAGGTGCTCAAGTACATACCGCTGCTTATGGTCCGTATGCTGCAAATATTTCAGGATTAATTGATCAAACGGATATGTTCTTTATTATGAAAAATGCATTAGGTATTAAGTAAAAGCTCTCCCATAAAAAATCCCGCACTTAGCGGGATTTTTTATATCTCAATTTTACATTTGAGATTGAATATAATTCTGTAAACCAATAAGTTCGATTAAGCGAAGTTGCTTTTCCAACCAATAAGTATGATCTTCTTCTGTGTCTGCCATTTGTTGACGAAGCATATCACGCGTAATGTAATCGCCTTTTTCTTCACACAGCTTCACACCTTGCGCTAATTTTTCACGAACATGATACTCAAGTTTTAAATCTGCTTTTAAGCAAGAAACAACATCTGTACCAACTTCAATCTCTTCACACTTCATGTTTGGTGTTCCTTCTAGGAACAATACACGGCGGATAATTGCATCGGCATGTTGTGCTTCTTCTTGCATTTCATGATCAATACGTTCGAAGATTTTAGTTAAGCCCCAATCTTCATACATACGTGAATGAATAAGATATTGGTCACGAGCAGCCAGTTCACCACCAATTAACATGTTTAGATAGTCTACGACTTCTGGATTGCCACGCATTTTTAAAACTCCATACCTTTATGACTCTATTATGGAGAAAAACACAACAATATGCAAAATTAAATTATCCGTAAATATATGATTTTTATATAATTAAAATGAGAAGTACTTGCATTTGCAGTTATGTTTAATGAATACCCGCTTATAAAACAACATGTTGCAAATCATGATGTTTATTTCAACAACAAAAATCCTTAATTTTAGGATTGGTTAAAATTTGTAATATTCATAACACATACTCGAAGAAGCCCAATACAAGAGATTTTTATCAATGCGTATGGTTTTCTGAAACTAGATTCAAAATCATGATGCATATATTCAAACAGCGGATACAAATCAAAAACGCTAAGTGTTGCTCAACATGACTAAATATCTACGCTGAAGTCCAACGTGCATTTTTCCATGCTTGCTGTTGCTTTGAATCTAAAAAAGTCCAAGCCACAAAGCGACTTTCTTTTTGCCCTTGCGTCATTTTAATCGTTTTCACATCTACTGCTCCGCTCTTACGCAAGGTATTTAGGAGCATAGGCAATGTTTTTTTCTTGGAAACAAGTGTACTAAACCACAAACATTGTTCAGCAAATTGTGTGCTCTCTTGTACCATCTGACAAACGAACCGCTCTTCACCACCGTCACACCATAATTCGTTCTTTTGCCCACCAAAGTTTAATATCACCTTAGTGCGATCAGCAGGCTTGCCAAGTTTTCGTAATTTTAGCGTTGCGGTGGCATTTGCTTCATCTTGTGAAGCATGAAATGGTGGATTACACAGGGTTAAATCAAAACGATCTGTAGGTTTAATCACACCTTTGAAAATATTACTCTGTGTCTTCTGCAATCGAATTTGAATCCCTTTTCTTAGATTCGGATTTGCCTCCACAATAAATTGAGCACTTTTAACCGATGCAGAATGAATATCTGAACCGACAAATTTCCAACCATAGCTTTGACGCCCAATGATCGGATAAATACAGTTCGCGCCCACTCCAATATCTAATACGTGAACGGCATGTCCTGTTGGAATCTGCCCCTTATTGTTCAGACTCAACAAGTCAGCCAAATAGTGAATATAGTCTGCTCTACCTGGAATAGGTGGACAAAGATAATCTCGGGGAATATCCCAATATTGAATATTATAAAAATGCTTGAGCAATGCTTTATTAAGCATTTTCACGGCGTTTGGATCAGAAAAATTTACTGAAAGATCGTTATATTGATTGGGGCTGACAAAGGGTGCAAGTTCCGGACAGCTCTTGATTAACTGAGGAAAATCATAACGACTGCGATGCAGATTTCGTGCATGTAATTCCGATTTTTGTTGCGGAAAAGATTTCTTTGCTTGCGCCATGTGGATGCCAATAATCAACGGGAGAACAAAATCAATAAGACAGAATCTATATCTGCCAATGAATCGATATTGTACGTGAATTCAACTCACAATAACGATCCCTCTTTTTTTATTTGTCTATCCTATACCCCACTCATAAAACTCTAGCATTGAAGTAGCAATAAAAAAGACACCTCAAGATTCATGATCCTCGGTGTCTTTTTTATTTACATTATCTTCTAGAAAGATCAGTCTTCTATTTGACCATATTCTTTCATCAACACAATGAATTGTTCTTCATTTAAGACTGGCACGCCAAGTTTTTCAGCTTTGTCTAATTTAGAACCCGCTTTTTCACCTGCAACAACACACTTTGTTTTAGCTGAAACGCTTCCACTTACGCGAGCACCTAAGCTTTGTAATAACTGCGTTGCTTCATCACGCCCCATAGATGACAGTGTACCAGTAACCACCCAGCTTTCACCATTCAATGGCTGACGTGTTGGTGCAATAGGCGCATCCCAATGAATACCTGCCGCAATTAAACGGTCAACCACTTCTAAATTATGTGGTGCTTGGAAAAAGTCGATAATCCACTCTGCCGTAATACCACCAACATCGGGCGTTTTCTTTAAAGCATCTAAATCTGCTGTTCGAAGCGCTTCTAAAGTTTGGAAGGTATTGGCAAGCATACGTGCTGTTGTTTCCCCCACACCACGAATGCCTAAAGCAAAAATAAAACTCGCAAATGTCGTTTTCTTACTATTTTCAATTGAATCAATCAGGTTTTGAACCGATTTTTCACCCATTTTTTCAATCGTGAGTAATTTTTCACGATGCTCATGCAAATGGTAAATATCGGCAACATCTTTGAGTAAATCTAAATGTAGTAAAGATTCCGCCCAACGGTCTCCCAAACCTTCAATATCCATGGCTTTTCGTGAAACAAAGTGACGAATCGCTTCAATTCGTTGCGCTGCACAATATAAACCACCCGAACAACGTGCGAGCGCTTCGCCTTCAGGCATGACAACAGGAGATGAACACACAGGGCAAGTTTCAGGTAAATGAACTTCCACAGTAGCTAAAGGACGAAATTCAGGCCAAACTTTTTCAACCTTAGGAATTACATCGCCACTACGGTAAACACTGACTGTATCGCCCACACGCACATCTAAACGGTGGATTTCACCAATATTGTGTAAGGTCACATTTGAAACCGTCACACCACCAACAGCAACAGGGTTTAAACGTGCTACAGGGGTAAGTGTTCCTGTACGTCCAACTTGCCAATCAATATTCTCCACTGTAGTTAAAGCCGCTACAGCAGGAAATTTATAGGCTGTTGCCCAACGTGGTTCACGACTTAAAAAACCCAATTGTTGCTGTTGTTTAAGATCGTTGACTTTAATCACCATACCATCAATTTCAACGCTTAGATTTGGACGTTCTTCATTGATTTGTTCATACGCTTTTTGAACATCTTCAATACTTTCACATACAAAATGACGTTCACCTACAGCAAAGCCAAATTGAGTGAGCCACTCCAAACTTGCAGACATAGTTGTTTGACCATGGTGCGGTTCACACTGAGCAATACCATAAGCATAAAATGCAAGTGGACGAGATGCCGCAATATTTGGATCAAGCTGACGCAGACTACCCGCAGCTGCATTACGCGGATTAGCAAAAGTCTTTTCGCCTCTTGCTTCATTTTCAGCATTCAGTTTTTCAAAACCCGATTTCGGCATAAGTACTTCGCCACGAACTTCTAACAGTTCAGGAATCGCACCCTTTTCAGAGCTTAATACTTTTGGCAAATTACGAATCGTTTTTACATTTTGCGTAATAACTTCGCCTGTTTCGCCATCTCCACGAGTTACACCACGTACCAAAACACCATTTTCATACCACAATGAAATAGCTAAGCCATCGAACTTGAGCTCGACATCGTATTCAATTTTTTGATTTAGTAAACGCTCTTCTGCACGTCGAGCAAAAGCAAATAAATCTTCCTGATTAAAAACATTTCCCAAGGACAACATTGGAACAACATGCGTAATATTTTCAAATTTTGATAATGGCTTTCCACCTACTTTATTTACAGGTGAATCGAGCTGAACTAAATCTGGATACTGTTGTTCTAAAGCTTTAAGTTGATGAAATAACTGATCATATTCACTGTCTTCAATATTTGGTTGATCCATTACATAATAGGCATGATTGTGTTGAGCCAGTAATTGAATCAATTGACGCATTTGCGCAACGACAGCCGAATTTTGTGTCATATATTCACCATAAAAAAGGGCGGTATTCCGCCCTAAAATTTTTTGCATAATGCATATTATAGAAAGCTAAAATCTAGCTTTCAATTCACTTCAAAGAATTTGCTTCACTCAATTTAATTAAGCTTTTGCAGACTGCCCTGAACGGTAATCAATAGCTTGATGACGCCAGTATTCTCTCAGTTGAGGTGTGAGTTCAAAATTGTCTTGATCGCAAACAACACCTTCAATTTCACGAGCAATTAGTCCTGCAGTACTCACCATCGTATCAAATGCATTTTGTACATCACTATGCGGAAGTGCAAGGAATAATGCTAAACCTTTTACTTCTTCTGTAGAAAGTGTTTCCAAGTCAAAACCTTCTGTACTTGCGTCAGAATCTACAATTTTCAATGCAGAAAATAATAACTTAGTGCCATCTTCATTGTAACGGTGGAAACATTTCATTTCACCAAAACGTAAACCATATTTAAGCAATACTTTTAAAGTTTTTTCACCCGAAAGAGCTCGACCTTTTGCCAAAATATTTAATGCAATAAATGATTCTGCCGTAACTAAAGCACATTCATCATCTACCATTTTTTGTTCATATAAATGTGCATCTAAAATACTACTTTCTTCTGAAAATTCAGAAATTTCAGCTTTCTCAATATTGGTATTTAAGCTAAATGTAGGCTCTAATTTTGCATTGTTACTTACGGCATCTTCCGTTGTAGGAGCATTTTCAGTAATGGTCACATCTGCATTATTTTCAGTTTTTTTAGATGACTCTTCATCTACGTCAACCACTGTTTTTGCTTCTGTTGTAATTTCATCAGCAATAGTTTCAGGTGTTTTTCTCAGTTCTTCATTGAGTTTCGGTTCTTCTTTATCGAACTCGAACTCTGCCTGAACTTGTTGAGTATCTAAAGTTGGTTCAACACGAACTTTTTCTTCTGAATCTATTGTTTGTAATTGATCGCGAACATGTCTTGGAATAATTGGCTTTTGACAATCTTCGTTAAATTGCAATTCACTTTCTAAAGATGGCGCTGTATCTCTTGGTTTTTTAAAAATAAGTTTTAAGCCGAACGCCATAATAACAACGGCAATTGCAATTCCGACAAGTGTTGTAATTTCCATTCTATGCCTCCGCGACTAAGCCGTATTCAGCTGCTTCTTCTAAATTTACGGTCACTAATTTTGATGTTCCTGGCTCTGGCATGGTTACCCCGAGTAAATCTGTTGCCATGGTCATTGCCAGTTTATTATGTGTAATGTAAATGAACTGAACCTGTTCGGATAGTTCTTTTACAAGATTACAAAAACGTCCTACATTTGCATCATCTAAAGGTGCATCTACTTCATCTAGCACGCAAAATGGCGCAGGATTTAATCTAAAAATTGCAAAAACTAATGCAAGTGCTGTTAACGCCTTTTCACCACCTGAAAGCAAGGCAAGCGAACTGTTCTTTTTACCTGGTGGGCGCGCCATCAATTTAACACCCGATTGCCAGTCATCTTCTAAACTTAAACTCGCTTCCCCACCATCAAATACTTTTGGAAATAAACTTTGAAGCTCCACATTCACTTGATCAAAAGTGGTCATAAATAATTTACGCGTTTCTTGATCAATACTTTTCATTGCTGCTTGTAACTGATCGACCGTTTTATTCAAATCATCAATTTGATGACTCAGTTCTGCATAACGCGCTGAAACTTCTTCATATTCTTCAGAAGCAGCTAAATTCACCGCACCAATTTTTTCAAATTGCTGTTGGGCTTTTTCAAGCTTCTGCTGATGTGAAACCAAGTCGATATTTAAGCCTGTTATTACTTCACTATTCAACTCTTTTAACTGATCTGAATAATGCTGTAAATCAGATTTTGCAGATTGCCAAGCCAAGCGCTTTGCTTCTAATTCTGTGCGTAACTTTTCATCTTGCTGTTGATGCTGATGACGTTGCTCAGTCAAACTTTGTTGTTTTTCTTGTACATTATTGAGTTCAACCTGCCACTCCCCCCAAGTTTTTTGCAGTTTCTCCGTTTGTTCGAGCTGTTCTGCATACTGATCTTGCAACGCAGGAAGTTCTAACTGCACAGGATCTACAAACTTTTTCGCTTGTTCCATTTGCGCCAAAATTTGCTGATATTGAGCTTTTAAGAATGATGCATCTTTTTCTAACAGCTCAACTTGTTGTGTCGTTTGCACAGATTGACGGCGTACAAGCTCTAATTCTTGCTGAGATTGTTGTAAATTTTGTTGCGAATTTTCAACTCTTTCACTTAATTCATCCACTTGAAACTGCATGGTTTTATAATTTGGTAAAACCTGTTCAAGCTTTAAATTCAATGAATGCAAATCGATTTCCAAATCATCTTTTTGCATTGCATCTTCTTCCAACTGCTCATCGAGCTGTTGTAGCTGACTTTGCAATTGTTGTTTTTGAATACTAAATGCCTGTGCAGCACTTTGCACTTTCACCAAACTCAAATCGGCATTTTGCAATGATTTTTGTACTTGCTTAAGCTGTTCTTGCTGATCTTGAATACTTTTTTGCAAAACTTGAGCTTGCTGTAAAATTTCAGGCAATGCAGCTTCTGCTTGTTGAAGCAAATTTATTTTTTCAGTCAAAATCTGTTCAATTTCATCTAAACGGATACGATGACTTAATGCGCCTTGTCCTGCCTGAGACGCATCATCATAAAACAGACCAATTACCCAATCTAAACCAACATGATAACCATCTAAAGTCAAAATACTTTGACCATTTAAAAGTTGAGATTGAAGCTTCAAGGCTTGTTCTAAATTTTCTGAAACAGCAACCTGTTGCCACAATGAATTCTGAGGTGTTTCAATCCAATCCGCTAAACAAGGTAAATCATCTAACTGAATTTTTCCTTGTATAGAAGATGGTTTTAACTGACGTGCAATGCTTTCTTGGAACGACGTTGATGTTTCCAAAACCTGTGCAGACAACCATTTAGATAAGAATTTTTCAACTAAATTGGCTTGCGCTTTACCATCTTCATTCAGCTTTAAACGCTGCATGAGTTGCTCGCCCTGCACATTTGTCTTAGGGCTATTTTTAATCATGAGCTGATTTAAATTTTTTTGCTCTGACTGTAAAACTTGAACTTCAGACTTCAACTGATTAACCGCATTTTTTTGCTGTGAATACAGTTCTTGTACTGTGTCTAATTCAGTTTTTTGGCTTTGTAACGCCAACTCTAAAACGTCTATTTCTTGGCTAAATTGCGCTTTGTCCTTTTCTAATTGATCAACATCATCTTGCTGATATTGATTTTGAATTTGCTGAGCTTGTTGTTGCAATATCTCTTTTTGCTGTTCAATTCGAGCAATATTTTTCGTCAGCTGTTCACTTTGCGCAATCATCTGCATTTTTTGCTGTTGTTGCTTTTCGACTTGCGCTTTCACTTGCTCAAATTGTTGTACAGCCTGTTGTTGCTGTACTTTTAAATCATTAAAACCTTGCGATTGATTTTGACTTTGACCTTCTTGTACTTGCAATTGCTCAGTTTGGCTTTCTTGTTGCTCCTGCAATGTTTCCAATTGCAATTCAATTAGCTGCAAGCGCTCTTTGGTCTGAACTTTTTGTTCTTCTAATTGAGATAAAGTCGATGTATTTTGTTGCAATAAACTTTGCTTTTGCTCCAAAGTCATTTTCAACTCAGCCAGTTTTTTTTCTGCCTGTTGCCATTCATTTTGTAATGGTGTCGATTGCTGAATAAGACGTTGGAACAATTCACTTGTAGCTGTTAAATCATGTTCAAGCGTATTTAACTCAGAACGCACCAATTTAAAGGTATCACCCAAACCATTTAAATGAACCGTATATTCTTCCTGCAAACGTGTACTGTGTTCGCATTGGAAAGATAAAACCTCAATTTTAATGGTCCGAATTTGCGTTTCTAATTCTTTGTACTGAACCGCTGCTTCAGACTGACGCTTTAAAGTTTTTAATTGTGAGCGAAGTTCAGAAGCAATATCATCTAAACGAGATAAATTTTGCGTAGTATGCTCTAAGTGCAACATCGTTTCACGACGACGTGCTTGATAACGTGAAACACCAGCAGCTTCTTCAATAAACACCCGCATTTCTTCGGGTTTTGCATCAATTAAACGGTTAATCATACCCTGTTCAATGACTGCATAAGAACGAGGTCCTAAACCTGTTCCCAAGAAAATATCGGTAATATCCCGACGACGACACTTTGTGCCATTTATAAAATATTCAGACTTACCATCTCGGTTCACCTGACGGCGCACAGCAAGTTCATTATATGCGTTATACGTTCCACCTAATTTTCCATAAGTGTTATCAAAACGAAGCTCTACACTTGCCACCCCAACAGGTTTACGCTTTGCCGTTCCTGTAAAAATAACGTCTTGCATACTACCGCCACGTAATTGACGAGCGCTAGACTCTCCCATTACCCAACGAATGGCATCAATTACATTCGATTTACCACAGCCATTAGGCCCCACAACTGCAGTACGATTCGCTTTAAAGTTTAGTGTTGTGCTATCGGCAAATGATTTAAAGCCGGAAAGTTTTAAGCTGCTTAAACGCATAATGTCCTAATTAACGGCGCGAGCGTCTTGCCCACGCAAGTTCTATTTGTTTCATTCGTGTTAGAGATTCCAACACTAAATCACGTAAGTGTCGACAAAAATCTTCCATATTTATTGCTGCTTGTTGCGAATTTCTACTCACTATTGCAGCTACCACAAGTTTAAACAATTCTAGCGACTCTTGTAGCTCTCTTTTTGAAGTATTTAAAGTTAAAAAATAACTTCTACGTAACGATGGTAACAGCTCTTTATAATATTTCATTAAATACGGATTATTCACCTTGTCTTGATGCTTCCATAAACCTTGAAAAATTAAATCGTAAAATTTTTCTGTATGCCCCAAACGGCATTCTTCACTTAATTGTTCTAATAAACATTTTAAATGTTCAGCATCATGAGTAAAAAATACATCTGTAATTCGCTGAACAACCTGCCCCAACAGTAATCCAGTAATATCAAATAAAGCTGCGACTTGTTGCGCCGACATTTCCGACACAACAGCACCACGACGTGGATAAATTACAATTAAATGTGTGCGTTCCAATATAAGTAAAGCTTCACGTATAGAACCACGGCTTACATCTAGTTCTTGTGCAAAGCGGATTTCTTGAATACGCTCACCTTCAACCAATTCACCATTAATAATTTGCTCAGCAATATGCTGAGCAATCTGCTCCGACAGGCTATCTGTGTCATGTTGTTGCATATTGTTCCTATTTTTTATATGGATACAAACGCTCGTTTTAATTTACCCTTCATTTATATTTAAAGATAAAAACAACTTTTAACTATGACATTGTTAGACAATTTCTTGTCTATACAGCCAATTTAAACTTTCCTCAAAAGAAACTTGTTAAGCCTTTCACAACAAAATATAGCCCAACTGTTGTAAGCAAACCTGCGAAGCATTTTTTTAGCATCGCTGGCGAAAGTAAATGTGCAACTTTTGCCCCAATTTTTGCAGTCATAAAACTCATTACACTAATACCAATAAAGGCATAAATATGGATATAGCCAATAGTGTTTGGCACATCTACTTCTGCTTCATGACCAAACCACATAAATCCTAAAGCACCAGCAAATGCGATAGGTAAACCACATGCTGCGGAAGTCGCAACAGATTTTTGCATCACCACACCACATTTATTTAAAAATGGAACAGTTAAACTTCCTCCCCCAATACCAAATATTGCAGATGCAACACCAATACCACCGCCTGCTAAAACCTGCATACCTGTCGATGGTAACTGTTTAGAAGGATCAATCACCGCATTGGCGCCTCTAAACATTTTAAATGCAACCCAAAGTGCAAAAAAACCAATCAAAAGTTGTAACCCTTGCCCTGAAAGTAAGTCTGCAATTCCTGCACCTAAAAAAGCTCCAACAACTAAACCAGGTGCCAAATTACGAACAACATTCCACAATACTGCACCTTTTTTATGATGTGCAGATACAGAACTAATTGAAGTCACAATAATGGTAGCAAGTGAAGTTCCTACAGCCATATGCATCACAACATTCAGATCATAATTTAAATGCGTAAATACGACATAGAGAATAGGTACAATAATTAATCCACCACCCACGCCAAACAAGCCTGCGGTAAATCCTGCAATTGCACCAATCAACAAATATATGATTAACTCCATGTCTTACTTTCCCATATTTAAAAATTCTGATGGATTTAGATACTCGCCTACTGCAACAAAAACTCACAGAAGTAAATCAACTTCCTGAAGTTTTAGTCCTAAAACCAATTACAGCATCGACCAATGATGATGTTCGAGAGGTTGCTTTAAAAGGAATTAGCAGTATTTTAATTTGCAGTCGAAAACAAACTCAAGGTCGTGGACAAAACCAACGATCATGGGTTTCGCCCGAAGGTAATATCTACCTAAGCACACTACTTAATGTTCAAACACCAATAGATGGACGTTTGGCTTTGGAAGTTGCACTGAATATTACTCAAATGCCAAGTTTAGAAAGGTTGAATCTTAACGTAAAATGGCCAAATGACTTATATTTTAATCATAAAAAATTAGGTGGAATTCTAATAGAACCCATTTCTGCGACCCAAGCTGTTGTTGGTATCGGTATTAATCTTGCGCCAATACAAGATGATGCAATTAAACATAACACCACATCTTTAGAAGAAATTGGCTTACATCATATTGATCGTATTTCTTTAATTGCGGAATTGTATGTCGCCATTCAACAAGCAGGACAATGGTTCGATCATCATTGTTATAATTTAGGCGCACGTTTTAATCATCATGCTGCTTTTATGAACCAACAGGTTATTCTTGAACATCAAAATGGGCAAATTAAGGGTTTATTCTTGGGTATTCAAGACGATGGCTCTATTCAAATACAAACTAAAACTGGTTTAGAAGTTTTTTATCAAGGTCGCTTACGCCTCAGTCAGTCAAGTGAAGAGTAAATACAATGAAAAGTTTATGGTTAGATATTGGTAATACTCGCCTTAAATACTGGGTCACTAAAAATAATCAAATCATTGAACATGCAGCTGAATTGCATTTGCAATCTCCTGCCGATTTACTATTAGGGCTTATTCAACATTTTAAAAACTTAGGTATTCATCAAGTCGGTGTATCTTCTGTTCAAGATCAACAAAGCAATGAACGTATTCGTAAAATTTTAAAACAACTAAATGTTCCTATCATTTGTGCCAAAGTTCATGCTGAATATGCAGGCTTAAGTTGTGGTTATGATGATACAACCCAGTTAGGTATTGACCGATGGTTACAAGTTCTTGCCGTTGCAAATAACACCAATGAAAAATACTGTGTAATTAGTTGTGGCACAGCATTAACCATAGATTTAGCAGATGGATTAAATCATTTAGGTGGTTATATTCTGCCAAACTTATATTTACAACGTGACTCACTGATTCAAAACACCAAAGGCATTAAAATTCCAGATGGAGCTTTTGATGAGCTTAGTCCTGGAAGAAACACCATAGATGCTGTTCATCATGGTATTTTATTAGGATTGGTCAGTATTATTAAAAATGTGCTTGAGCAAAGCCCAAGAAAACTGATTTTAACGGGGGGCGATGCACCGCTTTTTGCTAAATTTTTAGCAGAATATAACCCAATTATAGAAGCAGATTTACTCTTATGCGGGCTACAGCGTTATATTGAACACAATGCTTAATCATAAAAATCATGTATAAAAAAAGGCGCATTAAGCGCCTTTTTTTATACATGAGTTTGATCATTATTTCTTATTACCAAATAGTGGTCCCATACCACCACCGCCACCGAATTGCTTTTGTAAGCCACCCAATGAACGCATCATTTTTGCCATACCAGATGGATTAGCAAATTTTTTCATCATTTTCGCCATTTGCGCATGTTGTTTAATCAGTTTGTTCACTTCAACAACATCCATACCACAACCTGCGGCAATACGCTTTTTACGGCTTGGATTCATAAGATCAGGGTTACGACGTTCTTTCAGTGTCATCGACTGAATAATCGCTTCCATTTTCTTCACTTGTTTTTCTGGGTTAGCTTGTGCAAGTGCATCTTGTAGACCTGCATTGCTCATGCCAGGCAACTTATCTAAGAAGCCCATCATGCCACCCATTTTATTCATTTGTTCAAATTGCATGAGCATATCTTCAAAGTTGAAGCTTCCGCCTTTTTGCAATTTTTTCGCCATTTTTTCGGCTTTTTCTTTATCGACTTTACGTTCAAGTTCTTCGACTAAAGAAAGTACGTCACCCATACCCAAAATACGTTGTGCAACACGCTCAGGATGGAATGGCTCTAAGGCATCAAGCTTTTCGCCCATACCTAAGAATTTGATTGGCTTACCTGTGATTGCACGAACAGAAAGAGCAGCACCACCACGTGCATCACCATCTGTTTTCGTTAAAATTACACCTGTAAGTGGTAATGCATCATTAAAGGCTTTCGCTGTATTTGCAGCATCCTGACCTGTCATTGCATCGACTACAAACAATGTTTCAGTTGGATTAATTGCAGCATGAAGCTCTTTAATTTCGTCCATCATGTCATCATCGACATGTAAACGACCTGCTGTATCGACAATTAATACATCAGCAAATTGAATTTTTGCTTGTGCAATTGCACGATTCGCAATATCAATTGGTTTTTCATTGGCATCAGATTCAAAGAAAATTGCGCCAACTTCACCCGCAACTGTTTGAAGCTGTTTAATTGCCGCAGGACGGTATACATCGGCAGATACCATTGCGACTTTTTTCTTTTGACGTTCTTGTAAAAAACGTGCAAGTTTCGCAGCAGTTGTGGTTTTACCTGCACCTTGTAAACCCGCTAGTAGGATTACAACAGGTGGTTTTGCTGCTAGGTCTAGGCTTTCATTTGCCTCACCCATCATTTTAGTCAATTCGTTATGTACAATTTTAACGAAAGCTTGACCTGGTGATAACTGCGTCATCACCTCTTGACCCAACGCCTCTTCCTTAACTTTCGCGATGAATTCACGAGTTACAGGTAATGCAACATCGGCTTCAAGAAGTGCCATACGTACTTCACGTAACGTATCTTTAATATTATCTTCTGTTAGCTGTCCTGAGCCAGTAACATTTCTTAAACTCTGCGTGAGTCGTTCCGTTAAGGTATCAAACATTGCAAAATCCGCTTAAAATGGTTGTTGCAAAAAAATGTTTCTTTAAAATAGAAAATTTATGCATAGAATGCTATAGGATACTGTAGTTCGAGTAGAATTTATATAAATGAATATCCATCATCCTGAAAAAGGTTCGTCATGATTAGCCTGCCTCTGGTTTATACAGTCTTAGCTTTAGTCGCTTATGTGACAGCATTTTGGTATCTATTTAGTCACTTAATATCAAAAAATGATACAAACCAATGGTTTTTTGGTGTTATTCTAGGTTTAGGCTTAGTTCTGCATGGTGCTGTTATATATAGCGATATGTTAACGCCTATTGGTATTAATTATGATGTATTTAATTTGGTTTCATTTACTTCGGGGTTAATGTTGTTGTTAAGTGCCCTTTTTAGCACTTATCGTCCTGTATCGGCTATGAATTTATTAGGAATTCCTGTCGCTGCTGGCGGTTTAATCTTAGGTTTTGTTTTTAGTAAACCAAAACAGTTTATTGAACAACATTCTCTAGCTTTAGATATTCATATTATTCTTTCTCTTTGTGCTTATGCCATTCTACTTATGGCAACGATTCAAGCCGTAATTTTATGGTTCCAAAACCGTGAATTAAAAAACAAGCAAAAACGTCGTATTTGGGTAGGTTTACTACCATCGTTCCAAGCAATGGAAACCCTACTATTTGATATGCTAATGGCTGGTTTTACTTTATTAACAGTCGCGCTAGCTTTTGGTTTTTTAACGATAGAAAACTTCTTTGGTCAGCATTTGGCACATAAAACGGCATTTAGTATTGTATCTTGGTTTATTTATGGCTCTTTACTCATTGGTCATTATAAATTTGGTTGGCGTGGTCAAAAAGCCATTCGCTTTACCATTATGGGTTTCTTCTTATTGGCTTTAGGTTTTATTGGTTCTAAATTTGTGTTGGAAATGATTTTAGGTAAATAATGCTGAGAGCCTATTATTAAAAATAAGGCTTCATTTTCAACACCCTTTTCTTGTGATTATTCAATTACACAAAAACTACACTGCATACTAATTATTTTATTTCATTGCGTAACATAAAGCTGTTAAAGTCTATTGAAAAAATAGAGTAAGTACTTATGAACACACACAAAAAAATTATCTTCACGATGCTGACCTTGTGTAGTCCAACAATATTTGCAGAAAATAGCTTTACAAAATCATTTGAGGGAAAGCCGCAAATTAATGCGAATTTTTATGTTTTTGCAGCAGATGTAAACGGAACTTTAAGTGAAAAAAATATTAAATATGATGTAGACCAGCCCTTCAGTGATACGGTAAAGCATCTCGATCAAGTCTATATGGGCTATCTTGATTTTAGTAAAGGTGATTGGGGATTTTATATCGATAAACAACTCGTCAAAACATCTAAAGATGAACAAGTTCTGAATATACCATTAGCATTAAAAACAAAATTAGATCAGACAAGCTATGGTATTTACTATCAAGCATATAAATCACCCACTGAAACCAAACTCAAGAAACCCAAAGTTATTTTTGAACCAACCATTGGTATACATCACACTGAAGCAAAAGCCACATTAGCTGCCCTCGGACATACAAAACAAGCAGATATACATTGGAATGAACTTTTCTGGGGCGCACGTTTTAGATATAACTTTGACTCTCCATGGAATTTCGCATCTGAAGTGACAATTGGTGCTGAAAATACACTCTCAACGCATGCCTATATTGGCTATAACATTCCTGTATTTAGTCGCACGATTAACCTCCGAGCTGGTTACCGCTACTTTAAGCAGGACTATCAATCTGGTGATTTCCACTGGGATATTAATCAAAAAGGCCCTGTGATTGGCTTCAATGTACCAATTTTCTAAAAAAGGAATCTAGCGAAATGAGACATAAGTTTAAAAAAACACTTTGCGCCATCTCTCTTTTATTAGCAGCTGATATCGCTATGGCTTGTACACGTGTTGTTTATCAAGGTGATAACAACAATATTATGACTGCCAGATCTATGGACTGGAAATCTGATGTACAAACAAATTTGTGGATTTTACCTAAAAATGTAAGCCGCACAGGTATGGCTGGACCACAATCTATAAAATGGACCTCTAAATACGGTAGTGTTGTCGCAACGGGTTATGATATTTCAACAACAGATGGCATGAATGAAAAAGGCTTGGTTGCAAACTTATTATGGTTAGTTGAATCAGAATATCCAGATCCGAAAACCTCAAAAAAACCACCTATAAGCATTTCTCTATGGGCACAATATGTACTAGATAATTTTGCTACAGTTGATGAAGCTATTAAAGCACTTGAAAAAGAACCGTTTATTGTTGTATCAGACTCTGTTCCTGGTGAGGAGCGTTTAACGACACTTCACCTTGCAATCTCTGATGCTAAAGGTGATAGCGCTGTTATTGAATATATTGCGGGCAAACAAGTTATTCACCATAACCGTAAATACCAAGTAGTCACTAACTCACCTACTTTTGATAAACAATTAGCGCTCAATAGTTATTGGCAGCAGATTGGCGGTACTGTCATGCTTCCAGGTACAAACCGTGCATCTGACCGTTTTGCTCGCGCATCTTTCTACATTAATGCCGTTCCTCAACATGGAAGTCAAAAAGATACGCTAGCGAGTGTTTTTAGTGTTATTCGCAATACATCTGTACCATTTGGTCTAAACACAGAAGAAGAACCGAATATATCTTCTACACGCTGGCGCACAGTATCTGATCAAAAAAATAGCCTATATTTCTTTGAATCTGCTGTTTCACCAAGTATCTTCTGGGTCGATTTAAAAGAAATTAACTTTAATGATGGTCAAACTAAAAAGTTAGATTTAGGTAAAGATCAATCGAATATTTACTCAGGAAAAGTAAATACATCTTTCAAAGTAACAAAACCTTTTCATTTCTTAGGTATTTCTTAATTTTTAATTAAGTAAAAATCTTTAAAGAATGGCTATACGTTGATATAGCCATTTTTTATTTTAAATCGACTTATTATTTCAACTAGACAAGCTTTCCAATTAGACGTATAACACCCTTTTTCATCATCAGGTAAAACACTTTGAAACTTGTGCTTGCACCCATGGAAGGCTTAACTGACCCAATTATGCGCGATGTACTGACATCCGTAGGCAGTTTCGATTGGTGTGTAACCGAATTCATTCGTGTCACCAACTCGGTTTTACCCGACCATATTTTTTATCAATACTGCCCAGAATTACTCAACGATGGTAAAACGGCAGCAGGAACACCTGTACATATCCAGTTTTTAGGTAATGATCCTGAAATGCTTGCAGCCAATGCAGTTCGTGCAGCCAAGCTTGGTGCACCTGCTATTGATATGAACTTTGGTTGTCCCGCAAAAACAGTTAACAAACATCGTGGGGGTTCTGTTCTACTCGATGAACCTGACGTTGTATATGAGCTTGTAAAAGCCGTTCGTGATGCTGTTCCAAGCCATATTCCTGTATCGGCAAAAATGCGCTTGGGCTATATGGATAGAAATTTCACACTAGAAAATGCACATGCAATTGAAGATGCTGGTGCAGCTTGGGTCACAGTCCATGCTCGGACAAAAGCAGATGGCTACACACCTCCTGCATTTTGGGATCAGTTAATTCCTATTCGTGAAGCATTAAAAATTAATGTCATTGCAAACGGGGAAATTTGGACAAATGCAGATGCTAAACAATGCCAATTAGAATCGGGCTGTGAAGATTTAATGATTGGTCGTGGTGCAGTAACAACACCCGATTTAACGCAATGTATCCGTCAAAACATAGATACTCCGCTTATCACTTGGAATGAATTACTTACTCTCCAAATTCGTTTTTTAAATGGCACATATAAAAAAGAAATGAATATGGTAGGACGTTATAAACAATGGTTAGGCATGATGTCTAAACACTATCCTGAAGCAAAAGCATTATGGGACGAAGTAAAGCGTATCAAAGCTCTTGACGAAGTTATTGAAAAATTGAAATCTTATTAAAACAAAAGCCGAATTCAACATTCGGCTTTTTACTTTTAAAATTAACTTGGAGTATTTAAATCAAATAATCAATAAATAAAAAACCCACAGCGGTACCAATACATGAATAAAGTACAAGAATAAAAAATACAAAACTTGCTTTGTTTTTCTTTTTTAAAAAATTCATTGCCCCCTCCAAATAAAGACTCACTGTGCTTTATCATAGCGCATTACCACTCTAAGTAATTAATTTTAAATTATTAATATCAGCACCATTAATTCTGTTGAATATTTTAAATTAGCTATAATTTACATGCCAAATCTTATCGAGTGACATACACGACAACAGCACTAAGTGCAGTAAATAATTAATTTTTATATCAAAATGCACATGCAATCTACAACAAATAAAAAACTGATATATTTAAAAAAAGAATGATTAAAAACAATCAAAACATCTAGAAAAACGATATGAATCTAATCCATAACTTAATAAACTTAAATGTTTTGTATTAGACCTTAAAAGCAGCGCAGATTAGGAGGTAAATTCAGTACAAATAACTTTTTAACTTAAAGATAATGAAATTTCCATACGCATAAATATTTCAAATGAAATCACAGAAAAAATAAAATTATTATTTAGATTTCAATATTTTATATATAAATAATCTTTAAAACCATTACACAATCGAACACATTAAAACGAATAAAACTTAACAGTAAACTTCGCATCTAAAAATGTGATAACAAGCGATACAAACAGCAGATAAATACCTTAATCACACAAAAAGTAACAGAAAAACAATGCAAAAAAAGCTTAAAAATAATACTAAGTTTTAACTAAATTTTAATTTAAAGCCATATAAATAATAAGGAAAAATAATATATGAGACACTTCATTTATGCCTTTTTGCTCAGTGGAATATGCTCTCAAACTTTCAGTGCAGACACTCAATATATCAATATTTCTATTAAAAAAAGTGCCGATATAAATACGACTATCGAGCCTAGACAAGCAAAGATTCCAACAGATACAAAGCCACTTGTATTTATCAACACAACCAATCCAAATTGCCAACAGGTACATCTCACTAAATTCAAAACAGCTTTAATACAGGCAATTAATGAAATACGTAAGCAACCTAGACAGTGTGGTACACAATACCATGCTGCAACAAATGCATTAACATGGAATAACACACTAGAAAAAAGCTCCTACCAACAAGCACAGGATTTATCAAACCGTAAACTCTTAAGCCACACAAATATCTCTGGTTTACGCTTAAAAGAACGTTTGGCAAAAGTCGGATATCAAGGCAGCACGGGTGGTGAGAACTTAGCAAGTGGTCAAAAAACAGTGAATCAAGTTTTAAATGATTGGATGACACTAAGCCCTTCACACTGCAGCAATATTATGACAAGCAGTTACTCGGACTATGCTTTAGCTTGTGTCACAAATGTCAATACGGGGCGTACATATTGGGTGCAACAATTTGGCAAAAGAAATTAAGCGCTTTAAATACTCATGGATATAACGAATTAAAAGCGCCCAAATGATTAGTCGATAAATCTAACCTGTGTGCCTTTGACTACACTATTTGAGAGTGCTAAAGCATCCCAATTTGTCAGACGAACACAACCATGAGAAGCAGATTTAGATATTAATGATGGACTTGGAGTCCCATGAATACCAAAAGTTGGTTTCGACAGTCCTATCCAAACGCTTCCAACTGGGTTATTTGGACCCGGTGCTAAGGTTAATGGTTTCAGGTTTTTACCCTGTATGAAATTTTGGGGACTATAACTGTAATATGGATTTTTTGTTATATTGGTAATCGTATGCGTACCTGATGGCGATGGATTATCTTCACTACCAATTGTTGCCGGAAATGAAGCTATCATTTTATTATGTTTATCGAATGCATATAACTGCTTAATTTTTTTATATGCAACAAGATAAGCAATACCTTTGGGTAAACTTGTCGTTATATTTGCAACTACTATCGTATCGCCCACCCGATTGAACTGTGTATGCGGATTTAATTTCTGTAAAAATAATTCATCCATCTGAAAGCGTTCAGCAAGCATTTCAGTCACACGAACATAAGATAATGCTTTTAATTTAGATTGATCTAAATAATCTAATGGAACTTTATCGATATATGGGCCAGAAAGATCTGATGCCGTAATTTTATATTCAATAAAAGCAGGTTGATCATTCTCGTTTAATTTCATCCATGTTTGCTCATTCAAGATACCATTGCCTTGAAGACCATTCATAATCTGAAACGCAGAAATAGCTTTAATTGTATTTAAACCTAATTGTCCATTTACACCACCAGTCGAGGCATGATGCCTTGCCAAGAGTACCTGTGCTTTCGCATAAGTTGGTGAAGAATTTTTAGCTAACTCTTGATTAAAGCTGGCTTGATTTAAATGATCCAAAGTCCATTCATTCTTTTGTATTTGAGACAAAGAAATCGTATTAGAATGTTCTGTTATCTGAGCATTTTTTCCAATAGTCAAACGGCTTATATTGGGATTTAACTGCGTTGCTTCTACGCTAAATGAACTAATAAAAAAGATAAATGAATAAAGCGCTATCGTTATACGTTTCAAAATAAATCCTAAACCACATCAAATATAATGTGCTCAAAAATCATAAATTTGAATGAACACACATCATAAAATTAGAGACATCAGCTTAATTTATTTGCTCATGCCTCTAATTTTTTAATTCATACTTATTTAGATTTAAGTATTTTTATCAAATATGATGAAACCAATATTCTCTAAAAATAATCAAAAATCGAATTAAGCATTCTCCACCAAAGTAAATAAAAACTAACGCTCTGTTAAAGCATTATTTTTTGCTTTAGTAATTGGTTTCATCAAATAAGATAAAATGCTTTTCTTACCTGTCATAATATCAAGCTGAACAGTCATACCCGGAATTACAGGTAAATTCTTATCTATAGAGCGCTGATCTGTAACAGCACGCACTAAATAGTAAGTATTATCTTTTTCATCGGTAATTGTGTCTGGGCTAATATGCTTCACCGTTGCTGTCATACCGCCATAAATGGAAAAATCATAAGCATTAAACTTAATCACAGCGGGTAATCCTGGGCGAATAAATGCAATATCTTTAGGTGATATTTTTGCTTCGACAATTAATTGACTATCAACAGGAACAATTTCGGCAACTTGATCACCAGGCTTCACTACACCACCAATAGTGTTGAAATGAATACGTTGCACAATTCCGTTTGCAGGTGCGCGAATATCTGTTGTTTTAACTCGATCAGCAACACCTGACACACTGCCCTTTAAACTTACAAGTTGTGCTTGTGCATCTGCAAGTTCATTACGCCATTGGTTTTTTAAACTTACCGCAGCTTCAGATGTTCTAGATTGTGCCTCACCAATAGATGCACGAGAAGCTCGAACATTTGCTGCAGCTTGTTTTCTCTCACCATCTGCATTAGACACATCACGCTCTAAACGTAAAATATCCATTTCAGATACAGCACCTGTTTTTAGTAATGGTCGAGTTGTATTCAATTCACGTACCGCAATTCTATAAGCATTTTCAGCTTGAGCTAGTGCAGCTTGTGCAGATTGAGTTTCTTGTTGACGTTGTGAAACAGAGCCTTGATTGGTCATAGTACGCTGACTTAACTCACGCATACTTTCACTATAGTACTGACTTTCTTGCGCCAAAATTGTTGCTGCTTCTTCTGCAGCAACACCTGCAGGTACACTACTCGACACATAACCACTACCATTGACTTGAGCAGTTAAGCGTCTAACTTTAGTTTCAAGTGCAAAAATTTTCGCATTCATTTCATTCAAATTTGAACTGAAACGTGTTGGGTCAATACGAACTAAAAGTTGTCCTTTTTTAACTTTATCACCTTCATGCACAAGCACTTCTTCAACTACACCACCATCAACAGACTGTACAACTTGCATCTGCATAGATGGAATAACCTTACCCTCACCACGAGTAATTTCATCTACCTGAGCAAAAGCACTCCATAAGAAAAGTAGTACAAAAACAATAATAACTGTATATAAAATCCAACGTGCTTTCATGGGTTTTTGCGAGTTTTCAACCGCATGACTTTGTCCAACCCAATCATTTACTTGAGGTTCCTGATACTTTTTACCCCAAGGACTGAAGATTTTATTACCAAATATTTTCTCTGACTTTTCAATATTTTTTTCAATTTTATTAAAAAGTTTTTCACGTTTGGTTGGGTTTTTTTGCTCAGTCATTAGGCAGTCTCTACTTCAACACGTTTTGGCATAATGCTTTTTAAAACATTATCTTTCGGTCCATCTGCAATAATTTTTCCATCTTCAAGCACAATGATACGATCAACTAACGTTAATAAACTTGGCTTATGTGTGACGAGTAACAATGTATGTTGATCACTCATATGTCGTTTAAGCTGTTGAATAACATGTTGTTCTAGCCCTGCATCCATTGCACTTGTAGGTTCATCAAAAATAAGTACATTGGCTTGTTGTGCGATAGCACGAGCAACGGCTACTGCTTGACGTTGACCACCCGAAAGTCTTGAACCACCTTCGCCTACTTGTAGTGATAAGCCATCTTCATGACCTTTTAAAACCTGACCTAAGCCAGAAACCAACAAGCTACGTTCTAAAGCTTCACGGCTAATATGCGGATTACCTAAAGTAATATTCGACAGCACTGTGCCATTAAGTAGTTGAATATCTTGCGGAATATAACCAATTTGACTACGCAATTCACTTGGGTCAATTTGACCAATATTAGTTTGATCAATAAATACAGCACCTTCTGTTGGCTTGTATAAAGCCATAAGAATTTTTTCAATGGTGCTTTTTCCTGAGCCAATTTTGCCTAAAATCGCAACTTTTTCACCTGCTTTAATTGAAAAAGAAAGACTATTTAATGCCGAGCGTTGCTCATTCGGATATTTTAAGCTGACGTTATTGAACTCGATATTGCCAATAATATGTGGATGACTCACCCAACCTTTCATTTGGTCACGTTCTTGCTCAGCATTTACAATTTGATCGAGTTGCTTCAATGAACTTGATGCTTGATAATACTGTGTCAATAAGCCTGCAATTTGTGAAACTGGTGCTAAAGCACGTGTAGCAAGCATATAACATGCAATTAATGCACCTTGTGTCAGCTCGCCAGCCACAATTAAATACACACCCACAATAATAATAACAACACCTGTGGTTTGTTGTACCCATGCAGCAAATGAACCAACCGATCCACCTAAAAAGCGTAAGCGCGATGAATAATGAATCACAAAACCTGTCGCACGCTCCCAAATCGTCTGCATGCGAGTACTTGCATTAAAGCTTTTAACTGTTTCTTGTGAACTTAGTGTTTCAATTAAGAACGATTGACGTTGTTGTGATGCCTCTGTCATCTCTTCAGATAACTGTCTTAAGCGTACATGAGTCGACAACCCATAAGCTAAAATGGCAATCGCAGCGAATATCAGCGGAATTAAAAACACCCAAGATATAATCGAAATAACAATCATAAATAAGAGTAAAAACGGTAAATCAATTAATGATGCAACCGTCATTGAACTCGTAAAAGATCGAATTGATTCATAAGACTGCACACTTGACGCCATTGCACCTACAGACTGATTATTTTGTTCCATACGTCGACCGAGCACTTTTTCCATAATAAAAGCCGATAACTTTGTATCTGCTTTATTTGCGGCTAAATCGACAAAATAGCTTCTCAGCATTTTTAAACAAAAGTCTGCACAAATAACAATGAATATTCCTAAGGCAAGTACCCAAAGTGTGTCTGTTGCATGATTTGGCACAACTCTGTCATAAACATTCATGACAAAAAGTGGCATACATAATGCAAAAATATTGATAAATAATGCAGCTAATAATACATCTTTATAAATACTACGATGCTGATGTAAAACATACCAAAACCAATGTTGTTCAGTATTTTTAACTTTAACCTGATTATCCACAACGAACTGGCGCTGTTGTAAATAGATAACTGAACCCAAATACTTCTCTTGTAACTGATCAAGTGAAATATCAGTCACAGTGTCTCCCATTTCTGGAAAATATACGGTGGCTGTTTGTGTAGTTTGATCTAATCGATATAACACGCAAGCTGAGTGATCTTTCAATAAAATGATAGCTGGTAAAATTAATGTATTAATCTGTTGCAGTGGTTGCTGAACAGTATTGCTGCTTAATCCTACGCGCTCTGCTGCACGAGAAAAGTACTGTGGAATCAATTTGCCGCTAGGTAAAGGCAAACCTGAAAGAATACCTTGCTGTGTAATATTGATTTCATATTCTTTAGCAATGCGAATAAGGCATGATGCTAAAGGATCAAAAATAATTGAAATGGACACAAGTTCACCATTGATAGATAAAGAGCGTCTAATGTCCTCACTAACGCTCTTTACAGTATTTGGGTTTAGGTTTTATTTATTCCGAAAAAAATCGGTAAATCCTTAATAATAAGAAAAACCTGTTTTTAAGATTTACGATTGAGCCGCACATAAAGCAGTGGCGTTTAACTCACGATCACTCACTTCTGATATTGAAGGTAAGTTATCGCGTTGTACGCCAAGTACTGGTAATAATTGACCGACATGATAAAGAACTTGTAATTGAGCATTCATTAAGTCGTATTGAGCGCTTGAATAAGTTCGATTAGATTGGAATGACTCATTTTCTGCATCTAATACATCAAGCAAGCTACGACGACCAATATCAAACTGATCTACATAAGCTTTTACAACTGCATTAGATTCATCACGATGACGTTGTAACCATGTCATTTGATTCGATAAGTTATTTACACTGTTATATGAAACCGAAACAGATTGACGGATATCATTACAAGCCTTGTTTTTTAAATCATCTGATTTCATTACACGTGCAACTGCTGCTTTATAAGCTGCTTTATCTGCTCCACCATTAAACAAGTTATAATTCAAACGTAACTCAACACTACTATCTTGACCATGGTTACGTGGGTCAATATCTTCTTTAAAACTATTACGGTTTTGATAAAATCCTGTTCTAGCAACAAATGCAACAGTTGGATATAAAGCAGACTTCGCTTCTTGTGCTGCTGCACGGGTATACTGTGTTTCACTTAAAGCAGCTAAAAGTGTTTTATTATTTTCATACGAAGCACTCAAAGTGCCTTGCAAGTTAGAGGGAATAGAAGCATCTAATTCTACTGGTGCTAAGGTCTTCTCTGGTGCTTTCCCAACTAAACGCATATAACGAGCTTCTACATCAACTAAGTTTGCTTGTTCAGTCATTAAGTTTGTTTGAGCTAGAGATAAACGACCTGTCACTTGAGCTAAATCTGCACGGTTTCCAACACCTTGGTTTGCTCGTTGTTGAATTTGATTGAATGTGCGTTGATGATTATCTACATTTGCCTGTGCAAGCTTTACTAACTCACGAAAACGTAAAACATCTAAATATGCTTGAGATGCTTCTAAAGCTTTACGTTCAATACCATCATTCAATTCATAGTAGCTTTTTAATGCTGCATAATCGCCTTGTTTGACTTTGCTTTGCATACGAAAACCATCAAACAACACTTGAGTTAAACTAATTTCTGCCTGACCTTGTTTGCGCCAACCAATATCATCAAAATCTCGATCACTAGTTCCATATGCCGCATTGAAATCTACAGACGGTAAATAGCCAGCTTTTGCAACTTTTTGATTAGAAGTCGATTCTATAAAGCTATACCACTGTGCTTGAATGTCTGGATTTTTTTCAATTGCATATTTCGCTGCTGATTGAATTGTTTCCGCTGATACTGTTTTACTCGTAAGTGCTAACATAGCAATACATAACGAAGTCGTTAGGAGGTTCTGTTTCACAAAGTTCACCTTTCAATACATCTGTATATGACTATTGGTTGCAATAGCCCAATAAACATAAAAAATTTGGTTGTTTTTGCTTTTTAAAGCAAAAGAGTACCCTAAGGTCACCAAAAGCAACCTCAGAGAATGAATAATTAAATGTCGGTTTTTAAACTGCCCTGACTAAGCATGTCTTCTAAATTAGTCCAAGTATTGTTTTCAATCACAATAGAGACCGATTTATCATCATGCTTGATTTCTAATTGAGTATCTTTTCCAGAGAGTGTGCTGTGACTAATGTAATCGCTTAAAGATTGGCTTGAGTCCCAACCTAGATTATTAAGAAGCTGACTCACATCAATTTTATCTTGCTCTAATTGATTAAAATCTTTAACAATATCCTTTGAACCGTCGGCAGCATCAATATCCCACACAAAGGTATCTTGTGCCTCGGTTGCCCATAACAGATGATTTGGTTTTTCCAAAATATCTTCAAGTGTCGTAACATCCACACTATCGATCAATTTATCCGCTTCACTTGTCAGCGACATAAGGGCAGCTGGAGAAGCTGAAGAAATACCACTGACTTGAAATTCAAAGCTAGCACTGACTTTTTCACTGATTGTGCCATCTGCTGGAACGAATTTCCCATCAACAAGCATCGCTTCATACGTATAGGCTTCCGCTTCAATCTTTAATTTTCCACCCGTATTTTGGTGGAAGATTTCTAAGCGATCCAACTCCATTTGAGTTAAACCCGTAACGGTATATTTATACATCCCATTTTCATCTTTCACCATCGTAATACGATCAGCATTAATTTGCGTACCATTCGCACTAAATACGGCTGATGGATCGGTAAAGCCCTTTAAAATCAAATCAGCAACTTCAACATATTGATCTACGACGTCACTATTATCTACTGCAGATGGATCACGCATACCAATATTTAAGTTTAATACAACAAAATCTGAACCTTTTTCATTAAAGCTATAGGTCGGTACAAACTTTTGAACACCATCAGCAATAGGTTTAACCACAAAATCAAACTCATACTCTGAAGTAATTGATTTTAGAGTATTTTCACCGGTAGTAAGCGAAAGCTTCAAGTCTGGAAGTGTACCACTCCAATATGCTGGTGGTTTAATAGAAATGTATTTTGGCAATTCATTACCAGAAATTGGTAATGCCCAAATACCATCACCCGCATTAGTCGCCATTTTGGCAGAGTCTGCATCATTGCCATAATAAACAATAAAGCCAGCAGGAATATTTTCCAATACCGCCGAATATAAAATTTCATCTGTTTGGTGTGGCATATTTTCAAATTGAGTGAAATTCAATTGAATACTGCCACTCGAAGGAATCACTTTGCCATTCTGAACGCGACCACTGCCATTATGCTCATTACCTTGAGCACTTACAGTAACGTCTGGAATGTTATTCACAGGTTTAATCACCAATTGACCTTGACCATCGGAGATAATTACTTCTGTTGAATGACTTGTATCTAAAGAGTTTTCCTGATTTTGCACCCAAGCTTTAAGCTCAAAGTCACCTTTAGACCAATACGTATTATCTGCTAATTGATAATCTAAATGGATCTGCGTATTTGGTTCTACACCTTCAACCACATAAACCAATTGGTTATCATCTAAAGGTAGCTCAATCCCTAATGCTTTTAGATCTGCCGCGGTTAAGCTACTAACAGGACTGCCGTCGCTATACATTAATGTACCATTAAGATCAGACGATACAGTAAAGTACATTTTACCTTCAATAATTTTCCAGTCACTATCCTTATCCGCAGCATTTGAAACTGTAATATCAATCGGAATAATACTTTGATGACTATCCTCACGTATTTCGCTGGTGATGATTTTAATTTGCGCTGGATCTGTTACAGGTAAAATCGTTACATCTGAATGAGCAATATCACTACCCGATGCACCTGTTACAGAGTCACTCAAAGAAATACTAATATCTAAACCAGGTGCTTTACCTAGGTTATGCTTATTACCATTTTGGTCGGCACCAGTATTGACTTGAATTTCCTGTAAGGCTTTAGCCAATTCTGCTTTTAAATCAGCTTCTGTCAAACCTGTTATCGTTTTATACCAAAGCGTAATCGTTTTACCATTTTCAACCACTTGCTTAGGAAGCATATCCTCTAAACTAATGCCATCTCCCTTTTCAGTACGAACAGTAATTGTCATATCCAACTGATTACTACTACCGAAGTCGAATGATTTTAGATCAACCAACTGATCTAAACTGAATTTCACATCTTCAGTCGCAATATAATCTTTAATATCAATATCTATTGTTGGTGCTACAACATCATTAGCACCTTGACCACTAAAGTTTGTATTTAGCTTCCAACTCACGCTGGTTTGCTTCTCTTCAGCATTTTTATCTTGGGTAAAGACATCAATCGTAATTGGCCAATCTTTTAAATCACCATTAGCATATTGGGTCATTTTAAAAGTAATGTTTTGCTCTAATACACCAGTAAAATTACCCTTGGCTTCAAGCATCCATTTCCCATTACCCAAATAGTAGGCACCTTTAACCATCACCCCGTCAGGCACATTATTAATCATATAATAATTAATATGTTCACCGCCTTCTTCTAGATTAAAGTCATAGTCTTTTTCATTCGACCCTTCTGAATCTGTAGCGTGCTTAGATGATTCATCGACCTTTAGTGAAATATTCAATAAAACCGTAACTTCTTGATCATTTTTGACTGCTGTAAATTCAGTTTGACCTTTTTGTCCATCAATCGCACTGACTTCTAATAAAGCATCATCCGTTACTGGTTTAAAGTTTAATGTGTGCTGAATTTTATCGGCTTTAGACCAATCTAGGCTATCACTTTGACCTGAGTATTTAGTGACTGTTTTACCCTCAGCATTGATATAACTGTCTTTAGCAATATATTCAATATTAATAATTTTTTCACCACTAAAGTTTGCAGGGCCACGAACAAAAACAGCATCATCAGCATTGAGATAAATATAACCATCTGTATCTGCAGTCAGTGGTTGTGTACCTGCGGCATCTTTATATAGCACAATGTTTTGATTACTTAATTGATCGGCCTTAATACGGATCTCAGTAATCTCTTCATTGGTTTCATCGCCATTTTGATACACACTAGATAAGTTCAACTTTCCTAGTTCACCCGCAATTTCATCTTCCCACACATCTGAAGATGCTGATAACGTGATTTCTGGAGATGGATTTACTGTAAAGCTAACGTCTTTTTTAGGGAAAATTTTTGAACTACCATCATTTTCTGTCACCACGGGTTGCACAGTAAAGCTTTGCTCACCACTATAGTTGGCTGGAAGCTTAATACTAATATTCGCCAAATCTTCTTTATTGATTAACCAAACACGTTTTTCACCCTCACCGCCCAATAGGGTTACTACAGGTTTGCCCTGTTGATTAACCAATTCAAAGCCTTCTGGCAATCCTGTAATACGGATACTGAGTGTTTCTGAATCATCATTTGGCGTAGCGGCAAGCTCACCTGACTCAATTTTTGCAATAAAATTATCTAAATCAATTACATTAGCTAGATTGTTTTTTGAAGCAGTATTAGTATTGTTTTCTTCACCTTGCTTATCTAGGTTATTTTCCACCCAAGTCAGATTATCATTTACAACTAAAATAGGCGTATCAGGCACACCAATCACAGAAATATCAATTGGTAAGCTACTTTCTTTACCAATTGAGATAAAGCCATTAGATTTATCCGTCGTATTCGCAGTGACTTTCAACTCAGTATTATCACCATTGGTATTGCTATTGAGTGGCGGCGTATAAATCGGTTTAATCGCACCGGCACTCATCTCTTTTAATGTTAGCGTAAAGCTACCATCATCAGCTTTAACTAACTCATACTGACTACCCTTAGCATCCACATGTTGCCATGTACTTTGATCTGTCGTATCAAAGGTATGACCATCCAATGCAATTTTAGAACCTTCTGGTAATCCATGAATATTGATTTCAAATTTTTCTTTAGCATCGGTAGACTGTGTACGAATGAATAACTCTTTACTCGAATCTTCATTCATCACCACACGCTGATTCACTTGTAAAGTTACATCTCCAGCCGTTGGTAATACCACAATATTGGTTAGCCATGCGGTACCACTCAATGCATAAACTTTAGAACCATCATCTTCATCAGTATCGCTGGTTAAAGCTTCTACTTTAATGGCAAATAAACCATCACCATAAATATCAGGTAGATTAACGCGTACTGAATCTAGATACTCCATTGGTACAACGATATGTCCGTTAACCTCTATAGCCTTTTGCCAAGTAAGGCCACCATCTGTTGAATATTCAAATGTTGCATCAACAGGAGTTTTTTTATCGCCAGTAAATCCAGTAAGTTTGGCATAAGTTTGCTCTTTATGGTCGGTTGCATCATTTATAAGCACTTGGCCATCTTGGTTAAACCACCCCTCTTTAAGATCAAAATTATCTTGATTGATATAGAATGGTTCGCCTTCAAAGGCAAAAGAATTACCCTTTTTAAAATCATTAAATGATTTGTTATTTGGTGGGTAAACTACATCTGGATGGCTTTGTTGCATAAAGGCTTGAAAGGCTGAGCTCCCCTAGGTGAGCCAAATTTAAGAGACAACTTGGGTATGAGGACGACCTAATTCTGTGAATTTATTCAAGACTGCCATGCGTGCGTGGATCTCATTCACCTGACTAGGAAAACTCCTTGCTGTTAATTTATCGCCTAATAATTTGATGCAATGCATCTTCGTTTCAACCAAACTCCGACGGTGATAACCAGACCACTTTTTCCAAAGCGATCTACCTAGACGTTTGACTGTCTTTAATAACTCGTTCCGCTCGATAGACCTCGCTTGCTGATCTTTCCAAGGCTTTGCATTTTTCCTCGGTGGAATGATCGCATGTGCATCTCGATCTAAAATGACTTGTCGGCAATGCTTTGTGTCATAAGCACCATCTGTATAAACAGAATCAATTTTCTCATCCAAGGGAATTTGAGAAAGTAAATCTTCAAGTACTTGAGAATCACCAACATCATTTGTAGTGAGCTGTACAGCACGTATTTGAAGAGTTTTAGCATCTATAGCAATATGCAGCTTACGCCATTGACGACGATATTCAGCCCCATGTTTCTTGCATTTCCATTCACCTTCACCTAGAAACTTCAAACCAGTAGAGTCTACGAGTAGATGCAGACCATCACTACTTTTTTCATAGCTAATCGCAATATCAATATGTTTTTGTCTTCTGCAAAGCGTAGTGTAATCCGGCGCTGTCCAATCTAATCCAGAGAGTTTAATCAGACTTTGAACAAAACCTGTGACCATACGTAAAGAGAGTCGAAATAGAGATTTGATCATTAAGCAGCATTGAATCGCTGTATCGGAGTAGGTCTGATTTCGACCTTGCTTGCCTTGTGATTGTGCATACCACTGGGTCTTTGGATCAAACCAAATGGAAATATTACCCCGGTTGATTAAGGCTCGATTATAGGATGACCAATTGGTTGTACGATAGATTTTAGGGGCAGGTTTATTCATTTTGAAATTATATTGCTGAATAAGCCTTCCATGCTAGGTTTGTGCAACAAAGCC